>JBCBTR010000083.1:0-9470 GCA_039818545.1 Pseudomonadota bacterium | reverse complement strand
GAGGCACCCCGGCCTCTGTGCTGGGCTCTGCAGCAATGCAGGGCTGACACATAAAGCACAGGCCAAGGCCGAGGCCCGGCGGGACAGCGCGAAACACCGCGGCGTGCGGCAGCACCGGAGCGCGTCACCTTCAGCGCTCTAAACAAGAACTCCGACACGCTCCGGCGCTGTCGCACGGGCTCTTCATCTCAACCGGACGCTGGCAGGCGGGCCGGACACCGGCGCATGTCCACCATCCCGCGTCACCCTCGACCGCGCAGCGGTCTGAGGGCCCAGCTCTGGTGTTGTCAGATCGCACGGGTGGATGACGTCAGAGTTGGGCCCTCAGACGGGCGGTGCTCGTCGAGGGTGACGCAAGTGGGGAGATTGGAATGGAGGAAAACTCAATCCCGCCGCTGCGGCGGTGTCGACACACCGCCAGCCGCTTTTCGGCGCAGCAGCTCGCGCTTGAATCGATGCAGTTCAGCCGGGCGCCCGCCGGTTTGCGCCTGAACTTGCCCGGTGCCTTCGACAAGCCCGGTGCGATCCAGCGCACGTCGGAAGTTCTGCTTGTGCAGCGACCGCCCCAGCACGGCTTCGGTGACATGTTGCAGGGCCGAGAGGGTAAAGCGCTGCGGCATCAGCTCGAACACGACCGGGCGGTACTTGATCTTGCCCCGCAGCCGGCCGATCGCGGTCGCGAGAATACGCCGGTGATCAGAGGCCATGGGCCGGCCAAGCGGACTGGCTGTGGACGGCAGTCCGGCATCGCGCGCACACTCTTCTACCAGCCCGGCCTCATAGAGCAGCTCATAGCGTTCCAGCGCGCGCTCCTCGACCCACTCGTTTTCATCAAGGCCGAAAGCGAGCCGGGCGCGGTCCAGCCGGGTTTCACTCCCCGCCGCCCATGTCGTCAGCTGCGGCGCGATTACCTCATCGATGACGGATGGCCGTCCGGCGCGATGATCTTCCCACGGAAAGAAATCAAACCATGACCGCCATTGCGCATCGAAACCCGCCTCGACATCGGACCGATCCGGCGTCAGCGCCAGGTACCCGACCGAAATCACGCGCGCGCTCGCCGGGGCATCGGCGACGGTCGCCTCCGGCGTTTCCCTGTCCTTGTCGCCGAAAGTGTAGAGTTGCTCGACATAGCCGATCTCGAAACCGGTCTGCTCGCGCACCCATCCGCGCAGGGCGAGTTCGAAGGTCCGGTGCGTGGCCGGATCGAACGCCCCGAACGGCAAGGCGGCAATGCCCGTCTCGCGACGCGTACACAGCACGTGGGGCGTCTCCGCATCGGCGGCGACCATCACAGCCGACAGGCCGATCAGAAGCGGCGCGTCTGTCACGCGGCGGCCTTGTCCATCGCGTCGATCAGCGTGGCATGTCGGGTGAGGAACGTGTCTTGCGCGATACTCGTCGGCTCGGGGGCGAGCGTGAGGTCAATGCCGGCCGGCGGCTTGCCGAAGAAGCGGTTGGCTTCGGCCTGTTTGAATCCCGCCAGTTGCGTCGCTTCGAACCAGGCGCAGATATGGTCAGCGCGCTTGATCAGCTTCTTCAGCTTGGCCGGCGTCGCGGCGACAAGGCCAAAGCGCAGATGGATCGCCCGCTCAAGGCGCGCCTCAACGGCTTTGTAGTCTCCGCCGAGGACGGCCTTGAACGGCGAAATCATGTCTCCGACGACATATTCAGGCGCATCGTGAAGCAGCGCCGTCAGGCGCTGGGCGGGCGTCAGCTTGGGCTCAAGCACGCTGCAGATCTGTTCGACGACCACTGAATGCTGGGCGACGGAGAACGCATGATCACCAATCGTCTGCCCGTTCCAGCGCGCCACCCGGGCAAGCCCGTGGGCAATATCTTCGATCTCGACATCCATCGGGGAGGGATCAAGCAGGTCGAGCCGCCGGCCGGACAGCATGCGCTGCCAGGCCCGTGTCTCATTTGCGGAAGGGGTTCGTTTCGCAGGCATGGAAACTGTCTGGCCTGTTTGAGCGCAAGGGTAAAGAAACGAGCGGCGGATCGTAACACATCGCCTCTTTTTCGCCGTTTCCGCTTAAGCGCCGTTAAAGCCTTCAGGCGCATAACAGGCTCAACAAAAGGACGCTGAGGCGATGGTTGAGTGGTTGATGGATGTGGCAGCGGATCCGGTGACAGCATGGTGGGTGCTGGCCGTCGCTGGTGGGATCGGGATGGTCGAGATTGTCCGCACAAGCAGGGAGACGCTTTGGGGCGACTTCTTCGCGGATGAGCTCGACGAATAAGGCGCGGGGACGAACCTCGCGCGCCGAGGTGTTGAGTGAGAAAGACGGCGGCTGAAAGGTCGTCGTCTTTTGACTCTTTGCGCTGCTCGATATGCGGCGACCTGAAAGAACAGTGGCGTCAGCCTCACGATTCGTGTGCAGTAACAGGGCTGTAACTCATCAGGACGTCCCGCCATGAACCCGGTCCAGGTCGGAATCTTCTTCTTCATCACCGCCCTGATCGGCTTTCTGACCTATCTCAACTGCCGAAACGCCCCGTCCGGCGACAGCGGTTCCGATCATGACTACTTCCTCGCGAATAACGGCCTCAGCTGGTACTTTGTGGCCGGCTCGATCACGCTGACAAACCTGTCGACCGATCAGTTGGTTGGGATGAACGGCAACCAGATGCTGCTTCTGGCATGGTGGGAGCTCGCCGCCGTCATCGGGCTCCTCATCCTCGCCTTCGTTTTCCTGCCGATCTACTACCGGAACAACTGCACCACGACGACCGAGCTGCTCCAGCGCAAATATGACAACAAGCACATCCGGGCGCTGATCTCTGTCCTGTTCCTGTTCGGAAACCTCTTCATCTTCCTGCCGGCCATTCTCTATGGCGGATCGCTCTTCCTGAAATCGACGACAGGTGTGGACTTCTCAGCCGTGCTCGGCGAGCGGCTCTTTGTCGGCAGCGCCGTGGAAGTCGACTCCACCATCTTCGTGATGTCGATCCTGTTTGCGATTGTCGGTGCGCTTTACGCGATCCTCGGCGGGCTCCGGGCGGTGGCGGTGTCGGACACCTATAGCGGTGTGCTGATCCTGTCTCTTGCAGTGCTCGTTGTCTTTCTGGCGATGCGCGCCATCGATTTCGACTTTTCAGGCATCCCGGCAGAGCGCGTCTCGATGATCCTTGGCGGCGAGCTTGAGGATGGCAGCGAGACGCCGATCCCGTGGCACACGCTGCTCACGGGGATGATCTTCATCCAGATTTTCTACTGGAGCACCAACCAGACGATCACCCAGCGCGCGATGGCGTCTCCAACGGTGGAAGAAGCACGCAAAGGCGTCCTCGCTGCGGCCGGGATCCGGCTCCTGATCGTGCCGGTCATTGCCGTCGTGCCGGGCGTCGTTGCCTACAAGCTCTACGGCGATGTTGGCGACGCAGCCTATGGCATGATTGTCGGCGACATCCTGCCGCCGGTCCTGTCCGGGGCGTTCGCCGCCGCAATCGCAGCGGCGGTGCTGACGACGTTTAACAGTATCCTCAACGCATCGGCGGCGCTCTATGTCTGCGACCTGCATGAGTCCTACGTCGATGAGGCCCGCAACGTGCCGCGGCTCAGCCTCTACGTCTCTGTCGCCATGACGGCTCTGGCGATCCTGCTGGTGCCGATCTTTGCGTCGCAGGAGAGCATTATCAATACGGTGCAGCAGCTTTACGGCCTGCTCTCAATGCCGATCCTGTCCGCCTTCATTGTTGGTCTCGCCTTCCGAAACGTGAATGCATGGGCGGCGATTATCGGCGTGCTGACCGGCGTTGCGGTCTATGCCGTGTTCAGCTTCAAGCTCTACGCGTTTGCCGGGCTTTCGACCGATGCTGGTCTCGGCGCGGCTTGGGCCGGCGTGCACTACATCCACTATATGTTCGTCACGCTGTTTGTGAGCGTTGGCACGTCACTGCTCGCGAGTTTCGTCCTGTTTGGACAGCGGGCGACGCTCGCATTCGGGCAGGAAACAGCCGCTGCCTGAACACAGCCCCAACGCCCCAATGCGCAATTGTTGACATCGTTGTCGGTCAGTGCCTAGTTGCGACCTGGGAGAAGCGCCGCCGCTGAGATGGCGCTGGAACATAGCCGGGGAGGCCGCACGGTGTCATTGACCTCAATCGATCTCGCGATCGTCGGGACTTACGCCATTCTTCTGTTCGCCATCGCGATATTCGTGTCGCGTGAGCCGGCCGGGGAAACCAAGGACACTGAAGACTACTTCCTCGCTGGCAAGGCGTTGCCATGGTGGGCCATCGGGGCGTCGCTGATCGCGGCAAACATCTCGGCCGAGCAGATCATCGGCCAGTCCGGTCAAGGATTTGTCGTCGGGCTCGCCATTGCCGCTTATGAGTGGCAGGCGGCCATCGTTCTGCTGATTGTCGCGAAATTCTTCCTGCCGATCTTCCTCGAACGTAACATCTACACGATGCCGCAATTCCTCGAGACGCGCTTTGGCGGATCAGTGAAGAGTGTCATGGCGGTCTTCTGGATCGCGCTCTACACGACCGTGAATCTGACCGCGATTCTCTATGCTGGGGCGTTGGCAATTCAGGCCGTGACCGGCCTTGCCATATTCCCGGCCATGGCGATGCTCGCCGCCTTCGCCGCGCTCTATTCACTGTATGGCGGGCTAAAAGCGGTCGCGCTGACTGACATCATACAGGTCGTCATCCTTATCACTGGCGGCTTCGTTATCACATGGGTCGTGCTCGGGCTCGTCGGGGGAGAGGCGGGCGCTGGCGCAGGGCTTTCCATGCTGTTCACGGAACTGCCGGGCCACTTCGAGATGATGCTGTCGAGCGATCATCCGAGCTATGGTGACCTGCCCGGAATCTGGACGCTTCTTGGTGGCCTCTGGGTGCTGCACTTCTCCTATTGGGGCTTCAATCAGTACATCATCCAGCGGGCGCTCGGCGCTGAGAGCCTCGCAGAGGCGCAGAAAGGCCTCGCTTTTGCGGCCTTCCTGAAGCTTCTCATTCCGCTGATCGTGGTCATTCCGGGGGTCGCAGCGCTCTATCTCGCGCAGCAGGGCGCGCTCGATCTCGGAACGCTTCAGGACAAGCCCGACAGCACGTATGGTATGCTCATGACGCTCGTGCCATCCGGTTTGCGCGGGTTGGTCTTTGCGGCCCTGATCGCCGCCGTCGTCTCATCTCTGGCCTCCATGATGAACTCCATCTCCACCATCTTCACCATGGACGTGTACCGCGACTATATCGCCGGTGGCCGGAGCGAGAGCCACTATGTTTTCGTTGGCCGGGCGACCGCCTTTACTGCGATGGTGCTCGCGCTTCTGATCGCTCAGCCCTTCCTGGGCGGCGATGACAGCGTCTTCCAGACCATTCAGGAGTACACCGGCTTTGTCGCGCCGGGTGTGGTCGCAGTGTTCCTGCTCGGCTTCTTCTGGAAACGCACCAATGCACCGGGGGCTTTCGCGCTGCTCATCAGCTCCGTCGCGCTAAACCTGATCGCCATGATCGCTTTGCCCCACATACCATTTGTCTTGCGAATCTGGATTGTCTTCCTGATCTGTCTCGTAGTGGGTGTGGTGGTCTCGCTGCTGAGCGCGCCACCGCGCGAGGACCGGCCTGTGGATGTTGCCGGCATCTCTTTCGATACGCGTACGGGGTTCAACATCTCAGCGATCCTGATCGCGCTGATCCTTGTGCTTATCTATGTCGTCTTCTGGTAACGCGCCGCTGATCGTCGTCATGGGTGTGACCGCCTGTGGCAAGTCGACAATCGGGACCGCACTGGCCGAGCAACTCGGCTGCCCGTTTATCGAGGGCGATGAGCATCACCCTGCAGCCAACATCGAAAAGATGAAAGCGGGACACCCGCTCGACGATGCAGACCGCAGGCCCTGGGTGAAAGCGCTTCTGAATAAGGTCGAGGCATGCCCGGCTGACGGCCCGGTCGTGCTGGCGTGTTCTGCGCTGACGCGCAGCGTTCAATCAACTCTGGCCAACGCGACGCGGCAGGTGTGCTGGGCGCATCTTGTTCTCGATGAAACCTCGCTACACGAGCGAATGGAGAAGAGGGCGCACTTCATGCCGCCCACACTCCTGCAGAGTCAGCTGGATGCGCTCGACCCGCCTGAAGACGCGCGCGCCTTCGATGCTGCCCTGTCCGTGAGCGCCACTGTCGAAAGCATCAGAGCGACGTTTGCGCTTTAGGCGTCACCGCAATTGGGGATAGCGTCCGCGTCCTGTTCGATCCGCACATCTGACAGGCCGAAGGACTGCCCGGCCTCACCGTTGAGGATCAAGGCGTCCTGCAGGCTGTCCATGGAGACGCCGCGCCCGGCAAAGCAGCTAAGTGTCACACGGACCTCGCTCCAGTCTCCACCAATGGTCACCGGCACGGTCGCCATGCAGGGCGTTGCATCATCAGACTCGCAGCCCATTCCAACCTGAACGTTCCCGTCGCCATTGATCACCTTCGCGCTGAAGGCGAGTTCCATCGCGCCATTGGATTCTCTTGAGAAGTCATGCGCGTAGGAAGAGGTCAGGGAAAAGCTTTCAGCGCCTGAGAGAAAGTCGATCCGCAGAGAATCTTCCTGAGCATCCTTGTTGAGTGCCGAGATCTGAAGATCGGCAGAGCCAAATGGAAGCTGATCAACACGGTTAGGTCCAGCTGCGAGCGTCCACGGATCGGGGGCTTCGCCGCGTGAGAAGAACACGCCTTTCTGTGCCGTTGCGCCGGGTGCAAGGCCAGAGTCTTCCGGCAGCGTTTCGAGCGCGGCGTCTTCGGTGTAGGTCAGGCCATAGCCGAAGGGAAAAAGCGGGTCGTAGTCATCATCGCCAACATTGAGCTCCGCCTGCGTGGCGAGCTTTGGCCACGAGTAAGAAAGCCGTCCGGTGAACTCGGTGTCCGGGTTTGTTCTGAACAACATGTCTGCAATGCCGCCACCTTCGCTGCCGGGCAGCCATGCCGCGATGAAGGCATCCGAAGCATTGATCTCCGGATTGGTCCAGAGGGGCCGGCCGGACAGAAAGACAGAGATGACAGTCGCGCCACGTGCGCGATGGGCGGTCAGTGTGGCCGGATCAAATGCGTTCGGTACAAAGTCCACATTCGCAACGTCGCCCTGGAATTCAGCATACGGATCTTCGCCATAGACCGCGATCACAATATCCGCATCGGAGTCTTCAAGTCCCGTGGGATCGAAAGTGACCGCGCCGCCCGATGCCGTCACCGCGTCCTGAATGCCGTCGAGAATGGTCTGCCCGTTCGGGAAGCTCTCATTCGGGTTGTCGCGCCCCTGCCACGACAGGGTCCAGCCCCCTGAGGCCTTCGCGATGCTGTTGGCTCCATCACCGACAACAAGGATGTTCGCTGACGGATCGGCGGGTAGGGCCGCGTCGTTATTCTTCAACAGAACCAGAGACTTCCGCACAGCTTCTCGAGCGAGTGCGCGGCGCTCGTCGGACCCAAGGCTCTCGACATCGCCGGCATAGGCACGCTGGCTCGGCAGGTCCTTCTCGAACACGCCATAGGCCAGTTTCACACGCAGGATACGGCGCACCGCATCGTCAAGCCGCTCCATCGGAATCTCGCCGGACTGCACATGGGCCAGCGTCGAATGCCAGAGCCCGCGCCAGCTGTCGGGGGCCATGTACATGTCGAGGCCGGCATTCAGCGCCTGTGGGCAATCGGTGTTCGTACACCCCGGGATGAGACCGTGACCGTTCCAGTCGCCAACGATGAAACCATTGAAGTTCATCTGGCCCTTGAGCACGTCGGTCAGCAAGGGCTTGTGGCCATGCATGCGCGTGCCCTGCCATGCCGAGAAGGAAGCCATGACCGTTTGTGCGCCTGCGCCAACGGCGGTCACATAACCAGCAGCGTGAATGTCTCTCAGCTCTTCTTCGCTGATCTTCGCGTCGCCCTGATCGATCCCGTTTTCCGTTCCACCGTCTCCGACATAGTGTTTGGCACTGGAGATCACGGTGTCCACGCCGAGAAAGCCGTCCTCGCCGACGCGGCCCTGTAGCCCGTAGACGATGCGGTCGCCATAAGAGGCAACGATATCGGGCGACTCCGAGAAGCCTTCATAGGTGCGCCCCCACCGGTCATTTTGTGGGACGGCGAGCGTTGGCGCGAAGGTCCAGTCATGGCCGGACACTTTCAGGTCGTGTGCGGTTGCGCGTGCAATGGCCTCGATCAGGTCAGGATCATTGGCCGCGCCGAGTCCGATATTGTGGGGGTAAACGACAGCGCCCGTCAGATTGGCGTGACCGTGCACCGCATCAATGCCCCAGATAATGGGTACAGCAATCTCAACACCTTCGGGATCAATCGACGCGGCGAAATAGGCGTCGGCAGCGTCCAGCCAGGTCTGCGCATCTGCATAGGGAAGCGGGCCTGGCGCGGAGTTGCCGCCGCTCAGCACTGATCCCAGCCGATATTGCTTCACGTCTTCTGCCGTTAGCGAGCCGCTGTCGCCCTGAATCACCTGACCGACCTTCTGCTCGACGGTCAGCTTCGACAGGATGTCATCGATGCGAGCCTCGATTTCCGGGTCGAGAGGCGGGGTCTCCACAACCGGCCAGATCTCGGGATGGATCGTGGCCGTGTCGACCGTCGCGGGCGTCAGTTCAGCTGGTGCTTCAGTCTCTACACCGGCGCACCCGGTCAGGGCGGCTGACAGTACCAGAATGCTGGTAAGTCCGGTCGCAGAGAGCCGTCCTGCTCGCTGAAATTTGCTGCGTATAAGAGTCGATCTGGCCATGCGTATCCCCGTTTAGACGGCTCTCTGGCCGCGTCTGTTCTTGCCCTTCGCATCCCCATTTCGATCCTCCAGCAGAGGCTGAGTCTCGAATTGACAACGTAAGACAAATCTGAAACTTGGATATGACAACCTTATCAAAAGAGCAAGCGAAACTGGCTGTGCGCGTCGGGGGAATGACCATGAAACGATCAGCTCGGGTGAAGCAAACCGGTGGTTCAGGGGATCGCTTCATCAAGCTGGCGCTGGCGGGCGCATGCCTTGCGTTGACCTCGTGCATGACGGCACCGGTGGAGACGGCCTCAATTGTTGAGACCGAAGCCGAAGCGCCTCGTTTCAGCGACCGGGTGGAAGGCTTGCTCGCGGTCATGACGCGTGACGAGAAGCTCGGCCAGCTCGTTCAGGCCGCCGGCGGTCGCAGCAAGAATCTGAATTCCAGACTGACGCCGGACGAGCTTGACCGGGTCAGGCGCGGCGATGTTGGCTCTTACCTGCACGTAGCCGGAGCGAAACCGCTCGGCGAGTTGCAGCGCGTGGCGGTGGAGGAAAGCCAGCATGGCATTCCGCTGCTTTTCGCGATGGATGTGGTGCACGGCTACCGCACGATCTTTCCGGTTCCAATCGGCATTGCGAGCACTTGGGATACGGGCGACTGGGAGTCGGCTGCGCGCATTTCGGCGGTTGAAGCGACAGCGGCCGGACTTCACTGGACATTCGCGCCGATGGTGGACGTTGCCCGCGATCCACGCT
>JBCBTR010000082.1:0-9529 GCA_039818545.1 Pseudomonadota bacterium | reverse complement strand
GCGCGTTCGCAAGACCAAGGCCGCGCGTATTGTGCAGGTGAACACCCGTCAGATTCTCCGCGCCGACTTCGCCGCGAACCGCGCGGATCAACCGCTTGATCGAGCCGGGGTCGCCATAACCGGTTGTGTCGGACAGGCCGACTTCATCGCAGCCGGCCTCCATCAGCCGCCCCGCAAGGCGCAGGATCAGGTCTTCCGGGATTGCGCCCTCAAGCGTGCAGCCGAAGGCCGTGGACAGCGAGCCTTCAAAATGCGGACGCTCATCTTCCGGCAACTCGGCCAGCATATCCGAAATCGCGTTCGCTTCCTCGATCACCTGATCATGCGTGCGGCGAATGTTGCGCAGGGAATGCGTCTCGGAAACGGAAAGCGGCAGCGTGATCTTGTGCGCACCCGCCTCAACAGCCATCCGCGCGCCTTTCAGATTCGGCACGAGCACAGCCACATCAAGGCCGGGGACCGTCAGCGAGAACGCAACGACGTCCGCCGTGTCGGCCATTTGAGGCAGCAGTTTCGGTGAGACAAAAGAGCCTACCTCGATCTCCGTCACACCGGCCGCCGCCTCAGCGGAGATCCACGCCGTCTTCGACGCCAGCGGCATGGTCGCGGCGCAGTTCTGCAGCCCATCTCGCGGGCCAACTTCGCTGATCAAAACATCGGGTTTTGCCATCTGGGGCTTCCTACTATTTGCATCGGACCTTAAAGAGCGGTCGACTGTCCTGCGAAATGATATATCTTTCTTGGAGGTGTTGAGACAATGGGTGCGTACAAATGCCGGACGTGAGAAAACCACTCGCCGGGGTGAAAGTTGTAGAGTTCACCCATATGGTGATGGGCCCGGCCGCTGGCCTGATTTTGGCCGATCTTGGTGCGGACGTCATCAAGGTGGAACCCGTCAGCGGCGATAAAACACGCACGCTGCGCGGCTCAGGTGCTGGCTATTTCGCGATGTACAATCGCAACAAGAGGAGTATCGCGCTCGATCTGAAATCCGAACAGGGTGCGGAAATCGCCAAACGCCTGATCGATAAGGCCGATGTCTTTATCGAGAATTTCCGGCCCGGCGCGCTCGACAAGCTCGGGTTTGACTACGAGACGCTCAAGGCCCGGAATCCAAAACTGATTTACTGCTCGGAAAAAGGCTTCCTCGACGGGCCTTACTCCAACCGGACGGCGCTTGATGAAGTGGCGCAGATGATGGGCGGTCTCGCCTATATGACAGGCCCACCCGGACGCCCATTGCGCGCGGGGGCATCCGTGATCGACGTGACCGGCGGCATGTTCGGCGCGATTGGCGTGCTGGCGGCGCTGCAGGCCCGTGGACCGGATGGCGAGGGCAGCCATGTGAATGCGGCCCTGTTCGAAACCACCGTCTTCCTCGTCGGTCAGCATATGGCTCAATACGCCGTGACCGGCACGCCTGCCCCACCGATGCCGACGCGCATTTCTGCCTGGGCCATCTACGATGTCTTCGACACAGGCGATGGCGAGAAAGTCTTCGTCGGCGTGGTGTCAGATGGCCAGTGGGCGTCGTTCTGCAAAGCCTTCTCGCTGGATGACTGGGCGGCTGATCCTGATCTTGCCGCCAATAATGACCGCGTTGCCCGGCGCGACGAAATCATCCCGCGCGTTCAGACTGTCTTCAATGACTACTCAAAAGACGATCTGATGACGAAGCTCGATGAGATCGGCCTGCCCTATGCACCAATCAACAAGCCGGAAGATCTGTTCACCGATCCACACCTGATGGCATCCGAGGGCCTGCTGGAGATGAGTCTTCCGGAAGGGGCCGACGTTGCCCTCCCCTCGCTTCCAATCAGTATGGACGGCCAGCGGTTTGGACTGTCCATGAACCCACCCCGCATTGGTGAGCATACCGCAGACGTGCTCTCGGCCATGGGCTTCTCGGAGACAGAGATCAGCCGCCTGAAAGATCAGGGACTTGTGGCCTGCGATGAGGACAAGTCGCCGGCTCACGCCGCCGAGTAGTCAGCTTCCATAAATCCACGGCCGCGCCGCGCGATCACGGTCAAGAAATGCAGATATCTCACCAGACCGGGACTGGGTGAGCCCGATCGGGTCCAGACCGCCGACCAGCAGGCGTTTGGCATAGGCGTCTATGTCAAACGCATACTGATGATCTCCGCACGTCATCGTCTGATCCGGCAAATCGATACAAACCCGCGCGCCCGATACGGCCTGAACAGCAATCGCCTGCACATCCTCCGATGGCAGACCAATCGGCAGAATACCGTTGCGCACGCAGTTATCCCGAAAGATCGCGCCGAAAGATTTGGCGACGATTGCGCGAATGCCGAACTCCGCCAGGGCCCAAACCGCATGTTCGCGAGATGAGCCGCAGCCGAAATTCTCTCCGGCAATGAGCACGCTCGCATCCCGAAAAGCTGGCTTGTTCAACACGAAATCAGCCTGCGGCTCACGGCTCTCTGCTGAGACATAGCGCCAGCCTGCGAACAGACCGACCGACAGACCGTCCCGACTGACGGCCTTCATCTCCCGCGACGGGATAATCTGGTCGGTGTCGACATTGTCGAGCATCAGCGGCGCGGCGACACCCTCATGGACCGTGAACGGGCTTGCCATCAGGACACCGCATCCATCGGCGCAAACATCCGCGCATCGGCGATCCGGCCCGCAACGGCGCTGGCCGCGACCGTCGCCGGGCTCGCGAGATGCGTGCGCACGCCGGGGCCCTGCCGTCCTTCGAAATTCCGGTTGGTCGAGGACACAACACGCGCGCCCGGCGGGAAGGTCTCGCCACCGGCATAGAAACACATGGCGCAGCCGGGCGATCCCCACTCAAACCCAGCCTGCCTGAAAACTTTGTCGAGCCCCTCGGCTTCCGCGGCACGCAGGACAGACTGAGACCCCGGCACACAAATCGCGCGAACGCCTTCGGCAACCTGCCGCCCCCGCAGGACATCGCCCGCAGCCCGAAGGTCTGACAGCCGCCCATTCGTGCATGAGCCGATAAACACCCCGTCAATCGGCAACTGATCAAGCTTCGCCCCAGCGCTCAGCCCCATATAGGAGAGTGCGGCCGGCCGGGCATCGGATGGCACATGGCCTGTAACGGGCACGGCTTCTTCGGGGCTCGTGCCCCATGAAACGGTTGGCGCGATGTCGCCCGCATCGATCTCGATCTCATCGTCGAATGCTGCGTCATCATCCGTATGCAGAGCGCGCCATGACGCCTCGGCACGGGACCATAACTCATTATCCGGCGCATAGGGCCGGCCCTGAAGATAGGCAAAGACCTTGTCGTCAGGCGCGATCACGGCGGTGAATGCCGCAAACTCCACGGCAAGATTGCAAAGGGTCAGACGCGCCTCGATATCCATGGCCTCCACAGCAGAGCCTGCAAACTCGATGGCCGCACGCGCGCCGCCGCCTGAGCCATGCAACGAGATCAGGTGAAGGGCAGCGTCCTTTGCGGTCACACCCGTGCCCAGATGGCCATTGAAACATACGCGCTTCTGGATTGGTTTGGTGACCCGCAATGCACCGGTTGCGAGGGCATGCTCGGCCTCGCTGGAGCCAATGCCCCACGCCAGCGCGCCAAGCGCACCAAGACTGCAGGTGTGGCTGTCCGGGCAGACAATACTTGCGCCGGGCACAGCAAGGCCAAGCTCCGGTGCAACGACATGGACAATGCCCTGACGGGCGTCATCGGTATCGATCAGGTGAATACCGGCCGCCTTTGCCATCGCACGCGTCTGGGTGATGAAGGTTTCTCCGCCCGGCGACCGGGACTCGTCCCGACCCCGTCCCGCGCGAAACGACACGATGTGATCCATGATGGCAAAGGCGCGCTCAGGTGCGAGCACAGGCTGGCCCGCCTCAGCAAGCGACTTCAGCGCAACGCCGCCCGTGCGCTCATGAAGCATCACGCGATCGATGGCGATCAGGTCTGCGCCGTCGCCTGCATCAGCGATCCGGTGCGCCTGCCATAGTTTATCAAAGATCGTCTGCGCCATTACACCTCACGGCAAATGATATATCTTTTGTGCCAGGAATTGTAAGTCGGATCTTATGGCAGAATTGCAAGCGTCCCGCGTTTCTGTCACGGGACGTTAGCGCAGACCCCAAGGAGGCGTGGCCCATGCCTGCCCTATCAGATGCCCGGCTTTCCGGAATCCGCGACACCTGCGTCCGCGAGCCGTCTCTTGATCCTGACTACCGTAACTGGCTGACCGAGCGGGTCTCACGGATCGAGGCCGACTTCAACAGATCGGCCGACACCCACCTCCTCCCGTTCAACCTGCCGGGCCTTGAAGGCATCGACCTCTATTTGAAGGATGAATCTACTCATCCGACCGGCAGCCTCAAACATCGCCTCGCCCGCTCTCTCTTCCTCTATGGGCTTTGTAATGGTCGCATTCGTCCCGGCGCGACGGTCGTGGAAGCCTCATCCGGCAGCACCGCAGTTTCGGAAGCCTATTTTGCAAGATTGCTGGAGATTCCCTTCATCGCCGTTGTCCCGCACGGCACGTCCGCTGCGAAAATGAGCGAGATCGAACGCTTTGGCGGCATCTGCCATGCGTGCGAGCCAAAGATGATCTATGCCGAGGCCGAGCGCATCGCCCGCGAAACGGGCGGCTGCTATCTTGACCAGTTCACCTATGCCGAGCGCGCCACCGACTGGCGCGGCAATAACAACATCGCCGAAAGCCTGTTCGAGCAGATGGAGCTGGAACGCTTCCCCGCACCTGAATGGGTCATTGTTGGTGCTGGCACAGGCGGCACGTCCGCAACAATCGGACGCTTCATCCGGTACCGCCCGGAGATGTATGCCCACACCAAGCTCTGCGTTGCCGACCCGGACAATTCGGTCTTCTTCGAGAGTTATCGCGACGGCTGCCGCAAGACAGAACGCGAGACCCGCTCTCGCATTGAAGGCGTTGGGCGTCCCCGCGTGGAGCCGTCATTCATCGACGAGATTGTCGACCTTGTGATCAAGGTGTCGGACGATGCCAGCATCGGCACCACCCACTGGCTGGAACAACGCCTCAAGCGTCGCTGCGGGCCATCCACCGGCCTGAACGTCTACGCCATGATCTCACTCGCCCTGCAAATGAAGGCGCGCGACGAAACCGGCAGCCTCGTCACTCTGATCTGCGATGGCGGCGAGCGCTACAGCGACACGATCTACAATCCCGACTGGCTCGAAACAGAGAACATCAACATGGCCCCGACGCTCTCAGAGCTCGATGCCCTCTTCCCGGCAAACTGAGACTAATCGTCGATGTTCTGCGTGAACTCGATCGTGGCCCCATCGGGAGCCTTGATCGTGAAGGCACGGGTCAGTCCATAGGGCAGCCGATCCACCGCATAAGGCCCATGCTCGATCTCCCAGCCGCGTGAGACAATGGTGTCGAGCGCATCGTCGATCCGCTCGACAGGATAGCTCACAGAAAGAATGCCAAGGTTTGGGGCCCGGCAGCGATCCTCGTAATCGAATCCATCAAGCCCGTCGATTTCGATATATTCCATGCGTCCGTAGAGGGATTGCGTCTGCGGGGAGAAGATCCCGGCCTTGTAGGGCACGCTTGTCGTGAGGTTCTGCGGAATGCCGAGCGGCATCAGGGTCGGCTCCTCATCCAGATAAGGCGGCCCGAACCAGAACGTATCGAAGCCAAGCACATCCACCATCAGCTCCCGCACGGCCTCGCGGTCTCGTGTCATCTGCATGATGTTAAAGGGGCGGCTCAGCCGCTCGAACGGGGTGAAGCCTTCCGGTATCGGCCGGTTGAGCCGCTCATAGGACTGGACCTGAACGCCATCCGGGCCCTTGAAGACAACTATTCTCAGCTCTGATCCATTAAAGGACAGCGGCGCGATGGGCGTCTCCGTCCCCCAGCCCATGGCGATGGCATCGTCATAGATCGCGTCAAGATCGTTCGCCCGAACCATGACCGACCAGAAACACCCTGTATCCCAGGCCCGCGCGCCGGGGCGGGTCGGAACCTTGCGCCCCGCATTGTCGAAACGAACCAGCCGAATATAGCCGCTGTCTGCGTTCGGTGCCCGCAGCAGAAGGGCTTCACCAGACGCCGCCTCTGGCAATCCAAACGCCTCAATCTCTTCATAGCCAAGCTCACCCTGCCAGACGGTCTCGTACCCGCCGATCTCCCGGAAGAAGCGCGCCGTCTGATCGAGATCGCTGACACTGATCACCGCCTCAGCCCACGGAGATGTCGTCACAGGCGACGGCGTCTCGGCTTCCTGCGCCGGCTCAGCAGCCGGGGCCTCGGCAACCGCAGCGCAAGACGCAAGCAGCCCCAGCGCGAACGCCGGGGCTGCAAATCTGCGAACCGCTATTGGAACCAGTCCGGACACTAGAACTCGTATCCGAGCTCGACGCCATAGGTGAGCGGCTCGGATGCGTAGGTGGAGAAGGAGCCTGCAGACGACGCGCGATAGTACTCTTCGTCGCCGAGATTCTTGCCCCAGAGTGCCACCGACCAGCCGGCCTCAGCCTCATACTTCACGCGGGCGTTCACCAGCGTCGGCACATCGATCAGCGCGTGTGGCGGATCGTTGGCAACGAGGCTCCAGCTATCGTCTTCGAAGTTGACATCGCCGGAGAAGATCAGGTCACCGCCCTGGATTGCCATCGTGTAGAGCGCGCCAAGCGTGGCCTTGTATTCAGGCGCGTTTTTCAGATCGAGCGACGTTGCACAAGCAATCGACACCGTGCCGGCACAGGCAGGCGTCGCGCCCTGATTTGTCAGGCCACCAGCCGAAGTGGTGTCGAGCTGGGTGTACTCCGCGTCGAGCAAACCAAGATTACCATTGATCTGGAAGTTGTCGGTGGCTTGCAGGACCCACTCAAACTCAAGACCCTGAATTTCGGTTTCAGGAACATTGAACCGTGTAAAGCCAAGGCCCGGCACGGTCGCACCGATCTGGAGGTCCTCATACGTGTTGAAGAAGTAAGTGGCGTTGAAGCGCACACGATCACTGAAGAGATCGGTCTTCACACCAGCTTCAAAGGAGTCCAGCGTTTCCTTGCGGACGGGAAGAAAAACCGCCGCTGGGGAGAACGCATCAGGCGACCAGCCGCCGGACTTGAAGCCCGTCGAGAACTTCGCATAGCCAAGCACCGACTCGTTGAAGCGATAGTCAGCACCAACCGTGTAGCTGATATTGCTGAAGTCTCTTTCATCAATCCGGGAGAGACCCGACAACAGCGCCTCCGCGTCGAGTTCCTTTGTCTCGCTGGTGTAACGCAGGCCACCCGTCAGGCCGAGTTGATCGGTGACATTGTAGGTCCCCTGCCCGAACAGTGCGAAGGACTCGGTTTCCGCGTTCACGGAGAATGGGAAAACAAAGGTCGTGTTCAGCTCAAGCTGCTCGGTGAAATAGTAAGCCCCAAGGAGCCAGTCATGCGGGCCGTCATTCGAGGCCAGCGTGAATTCCTGACTGAACTGATCCTGATTGGTGTCCTGGAAGTATGGGAAACCGATCCGGGTCGAGAGATTGTCATCAAGATTGCGTACACCGGTCAGTGAGGTGAACGTAACACCCTCCATGTCTGCCTCGATGTTCACAGACGCGCCGCCCGATTTCAGGCGCTGATTATAGTCCGTGAAACAACCGAGCGGCTGGAAGTTGCCCGGTGTCAGAGCCGAGCACGTTGTGCCGTCCAGAGGTTCGATCGTGAAGATGTCATTGTCGACATCGCCGCCCACGGCGAGATCACCGTTCGGCGCGGCAGAATCCGGGATTGGGTCTGACCGATCGAGCGTCTGGTCTGCTGAGACAAGCACGCTCCAGACATCGTTGAACTCATGATAGAGGCTGCCGCGAACGGCGAGCGTGTGCAGGCGACCAACATCACGGTCCTGCCCTTCGAAATCGCCATTCGGGCGAAGCGTGTGAAAACCGTCGCGCTCGCGATGAAGCGCCGTCAGGCGAAATGCCGTGCGGTCGTCAATCTGGTAGTTCGCCGTTCCGCGAAGATCGAGCCGGCCTTCATTGCCGATCGTGGTCAGCACATTGGCGCTGTTCTCGAACTGCGGCTTCACCGATGTCAGCTTGATGGCACCACCGATGGTGTTCCGCCCATAAAGCGTTCCCTGCGGGCCGCGCAGGACTTCGATCTGCTCCAGATCGACAACGTCCATCAGCGAGCCGACTGACCGGCCAATATAAATACCGTCAACATAGATGCCGACGGCCTGATCGACCGCGCCGCGGCTCTCATCCTCACCGACACCGCGCAGGAAGATACGCGCTGCACTCGCCGTACCCGTATTGGTCGCGATGTTGATGTTCGGGGCGAGGAATTGCAGGTCGCGGATGTTCTGCACCTGCTTGTCTTCAATGTCTTCGCTGCTCAGCGCCGTTACGGCCACTGGCACATCCTGAAGGTTTTCCTCCGTCCGCTGAGCGGTGACGAGAACCGTGCCGAGCCGGCGCGAGTCCGCTGCATCGTCGTCCTGCGCGATGGCAGGGGCCGCCAGGACAGTTGCCAGAGTTGAAGTCGCGACGGTCGCCGCAAGAAACGTTCTGAAAGCCATGCTTTCTCTCCCAAAGAACGACGCCGGTCGCCGCATAATTACAAATGATATACCTTTTGCTGGAAGCGGCAATATGTCCGGACAATGAATCTAGGCATGTGGCATTGGCGCTACAGATGATGCGCAGGCGGGCAAGGTTTGCCTAGTTTGCAGGCACGGGAAGCGCTTCCACGAGGAAGACCTCGAACGTGCCCATCCCCCTCGATGCGCGCATCTTTGAGCGCCTCGTATTCAGGGCTCGCCCAGAAGGCGCGCGCCGACTCCATGTCAGGCCAGCGGGAAATGACATGACTCTCAAAACCCGGCTTCCCCTCCAGCACCTCTGCGCCGCGCCCGATGGCCACGTAAGACCCGCCATATTTCTCATAGAGCGGACCAAGCTTTGCCGCGTATCCGGCCATGAAGGCCTCTCGGTCATGCACGGTGCCGAGCACGACCATGTAGGCCCCAGTCTCCGGAGGTGCGGGTACCGCTTCGGGCGGCGTTGCACAGCCCGCCAAAGCAATCGCGCCCCCGGCACAGATTAGGTGAGAGAGTTTCATCGGGTATGCTCCATCTTCGACAAGGGTCGGCTAGACTTGACCAAAAAGATATATCATTTGAAGACGAGTGGCATTGCAAGCGGGATGAGGACATGACCGACTATCCAACAGAGCCGACGATGGCGACCTCAGACAAGACCGCGCGCGAAATCTTCGAAGACGTCCGCGCCAATCCTGCGCGCGCCCGGTTCGGGTTTGGAGACAAGATCGCCATCGTGAATGTCGATCCGCAGAAATCTTACACACGGCCAGACCTCTTCAAGACGGCCTACATCACCGATCCGCGACAGATCGAGCATATCAACGAAGTCTCCAAGCGGGCCCGTACAAAACACCTTCCAGTTGTCTGGACTCATGTCGCCTATATGGAGAATGCCGCTGATGCGGGGGTCTGGGGCACACGCACCGATACACCTGACAGCCTGCAAAACATCAAATCCG
>JBCBTR010000081.1:0-9577 GCA_039818545.1 Pseudomonadota bacterium | reverse complement strand
TGACGCGGGAAAAGATGCATCACACGCTGCATGTAACCAGACGAGAAATCATCGATCCATGGCCGTTCCGGCATGTCGCCATCCTGTGGACGCAGGCGCGGTGTGCATTGCCGGGCGCCGACCGCATCCATGTGGTTCAGGAGGCGGCAGACATACTCGCTGGTGAGATCCGCCCGGAGGGTCCACGACGCGTTGATGTAGCCAAATGTAGAGATCAGGTTCGGGACGCCCGAATATCCCATGCCTTTGTACGTCCACGTTTTTGCGAAATCGACGGGATCTCCATCGACGACGAAGTCTGCCTCTCCGAGAATAACCAGACGCAGACCCGTCGCGGTGACGATAATATCCGCTTCGAGCTCTTCGCCCGATTTCAGCTTGATTCCGGTCTCTGTGAATTCATCGATTTCGTCTGTGACGACGGATGCCTTCTTGGACTTGATGGCTTCGAACATGTCAGAATCGGGCACCAGACAGAGGCGCTGGTCCCATGGATTGTAGCTCGGGGTGAAGTGTTTCGCGACATACTCATCGCCGAGTTCTTTGCGAGCCAGGCCGAGAATGGTTTCTTTCGCTTTCTCGGGTTCGGTACGGGTCTTGTTGTACATGTAGCCCTGCATGGTGATGTTCTTCCACCTGGACAGTTTGTAGGCGGCGGTTTCCGGCAGGACCTTGCGGAGCGTGTTCGCAATCGCATCGCGCGCCGGGCGTGAGACGACATAGGTCGGCGACCTCTGCAGCATGGTCACATGCGCGGCCTTGTCGGCCATCGAAGGCACCAGTGTCATCGCCGTCGCCCCGGAGCCAATGACGACAACCTTCTTACCGGCATAATCGAGATCATCCGGCCATTGCTGGGGATGGATCATTTGTCCCTTGAAGGCGTCTTCGTTTGGGAAATCAGGGCGATGGCCCCCTTTGTAGGAATAGTAGCCAGCGCACATGAAAAGGAAGTTGGAGGTGTAGGTCCGCGGCGTACCATCCTTGTCCGTTGTCGTTACTGTCCAGCGGGCATCTGGCGTCGACCATTCGGCTCGCGTCACGAGCGAATTGAACCGGATATGGTCCTTGATTTTGTGCTCGTCGATTGTCTCGCGGAGGTACTCCATGATGGCTGGACCGTCAGCGATGGCCTTTGGATTGGTCCATGGCTTGAAGCGATAGCCGAGGGTGTGCATGTCACTGTCGGACCGAATACCGGGGTACCGGAAGAGGTCCCATGTTCCGCCAATGTCCTCGCGGCCTTCCAGGATTGCGTAGGTCTTGCCAGGGCAGTCCCGGTTCAGGTGCACCGCTGCACCAATGCCCGAAATGCCCGCACCGACAATCAGGACATCCAAGTGTTCAGTGTCTGCCATGTCGTTCCTCCAAAAGCGTGACGTTCGTGTCATAGTTTCACGCATCCCGTCACGGAAGGCCAGCCTTTCCTTTAACGCAAACGTCAGGACAGAGCTTGCCTTTTCCCTTGCAATCAATGGGGTGGCCCTGCTTTATCTCACCAGACCCATTTTCAAGGAGGCTTTGATGGATCTCGCAGAACTGACTCAAAAGGCGGACGCAGCTGTCACCGCTGGCGGCGACTTCACCAAGAAGGTGAAATTCGACTTTGGCGACGACGGAAAACTCTTCATCGATGGCCAATCCGGTACGGTTGATAACTCTGACGCCGAAGCTGATGCCACCATCAAGGTGGACTGGGCTGACTTCCAGAAACTCTCTGCCGGAGAGATGGACCCCACCATGGCGTTTATGCAGGGCAAGCTGAAAGTGCTCGGTGACATGTCAGTCGCCATGCAGCTTCAGGGCCTGATGTCGAAATTCTCGTAAGAGACATCGACGCAGTTGAATGAATGCGCCGCGCGGCGGAGATAATACTCCGCGCGCGGCGCTTCTAGTTTGTGTATGATATCGACATGACAGACCAGACAACCGCACCCATAGCCACAGACGATCTCGGTGATTTTGTCGATGTGCCGGGAAATCCGCGACCGG
Source organism: Pseudomonadota bacterium (assembly GCA_039818545.1). Lineage (GTDB taxonomy): Bacteria > Pseudomonadota > Alphaproteobacteria > Caulobacterales > Hyphomonadaceae > JANQQC01. The sequence continues at coordinate 7,585 of JBCBTR010000081.1, read as the reverse complement.
ACGGGGCGGAGCTGATCTGGTTCCGCGGTATCGGCGGACGGCGGTTGCGAGCCTGCATCGCGCCAGCACTGGACCAGAATGCGGCGCGCGGCACTTGCCTTGTGTGCCCCGGCCGGACTGAGTTCATTGAGAAGTATTTCGAAACAGCGCGCGAGCTTCAGGCTAAGGGATTTGCTGTCCTGATCCTCGACTGGCCCGGGCAGGGCCTCTCCGACCGATTGCTGGAAGACTCCAAGAAGGGCCACATCGACAATTTCGAAACCTTCATGGGGGCCCTGCGAAACGGGTTGGATGCTTTGGAGCACAGGCTGCCACGGCCATATGTGTCGCTGGCCCATTCCATGGGCGGCGCTATCGCGCTGGCAGCCATCGCGCAGAAGCTTGTGAAGGTGGAGGCGGCCGCCTTCACTGCACCAATGTGGGGGTTCAACACGCGCATCTTCGGCATGCGCTATCTTGTCTGGGCCATGCGGGTCATGGGCCGGTCCGGCGACTACGCCCAGCAGCCAGGCCCGCGAGAGCGGTTCGAAGACAATATCGTGACCAATGACGAGGAGCGCTGGAAACTGCAGCAGGCGCTCGTCGATGCTGCACCTGAACTCGAACTGGGGCCGGTCACGTGGGGATGGCTCGGGGCCTCGCTCAATATTATCGGCACATTTGCCAAGGCGGCGAAAATCAAGGCGGTCGACATTCCGGTCTTCCTCGCGACAGCGGAGCAGGAAAAGTTGGTCGACAATGCCTCCCATGACCGCGTTGCTTCACTGCTGCCAGACTGTGAGCACGTGACTGTTGCCGGCGCAAAGCATGAAATCCTCATGGAAACAGATGCACGCCGCGCCGAGTTCTGGGCAGGTTTCGACCGGCTGCTGGACCGGGCCGGCATCTAGAATTGGGCGTTTAACGGTCGTCTGGATTCTCAAGGTCCCGGCGAACCTTCGGAGTATCGAGCAGGCGATCCATCGCTGTTGCTTCATCATAGCTGCGGTCAGGGATGAAGCGCAGCTCCGGGGTAAACTTCATGTCGATTTCCCGGCCAAGACGTCCGCGCAGGAAACCGGCAGCCCGGTTCAGCGCGTCAGCGAGCGCCTTGGAGGCTTCCTGATCGTCTGCACCGAGGGGCGAGCAGAAGATGCGTGCATGCCTGAGGTCCGGCGAGCACCGCACTTCACCTATCGTGACTGAAACTCCGGCAAGGGCAGGGTCGCGGAAATCCTCTCGTGCGAGAATGCCGACAAGGGCATGACGAACAAGTTCACCGGCGCGCAGCTGGCGTTGTGAAGGCTCAAGATTCCCGGGCTTCGACGGTCGGCGGGCCATATCAGGCAGCTCCCTTTTGCAGGGCGTCTAGAAAAGACGACTGTGTTTCACGGTCGGCAAACCAGTTATGCGGGATCACGATGGGGCTTTGATGGGTCACGAAAACGACTGTGTGCTTCCTCGTCGACTGTATGCGGGAGATGGCTCCCCAGCCAATGCGGGTCTCGACCTGATCTCGCTTCAGGATCAGGCCGTTGTCTCCGGCGCTCAATTTCGTCTCGCCCTCAAGGTCAGACGCGCGACCCGCTTTTCGCCGGTCCGACCAGCGGACAAAGATCAGGTACCAGCTGATCCCCGTCAAAGCCGCCATGATCGAAGACCAGAAGTTTATCCAATAGTCGAGAAAATGTGCGTTGGTGAGCGCGGCCCGGGTCACAACTGCCATGGCGGCTGAGATCGCGGGAGCGGTCACGCCGGCATAGTAAAGCGCCGTCGGCCCGACCGTACTGGTCCGGGAGACTTTGATCAGCTTCGTCATGTCTTGCTCGGTCAGCGTACCTGAGACGGTCAGTTCTTCAGCCATGCGCGCCTGTGCCCGCGGGTTTCAATGCCCGGCAGATGCCAGACATATGCGTCACCCGCACATACGTTTCCGATACTTGCGACTATTCCAGCCTGCGCTCGATTTCCTCGACTTCGAAGCACTCGATCCTGTCGCCCTGCCGGATGTCGTCATACTTTTCGAAAGCCATACCGCACTCGGTGCCATTGTTCACTTCAGCCACTTCATCCTTGAAGCGCTTCAGCGTTTTCAGCATGCCCTCGTGGATCACGACATCGTCGCGAAGCAGACGGACACCGCAGCCGCGTTTGACGACGCCTTCTGTCACGCGGCAACCGGCAACCTTGCCGACCTTGGTGATGTTGAAGACTTCGAGGATTTCGGCGTAGCCGATAAAGGTCTCGCGTTTTTCCGGTGCCAGCATGCCTGACAGCGTGTCGCGGACATCGTCGATCAGGTCGTAGATCACCGAATAGTAGCGGATCTCAACGCCTTCCTGCTCGGCAAGCTCGCGCGCCTGTTTGTTGGCGCGAACATTGAACGCGAAGATCGGCGCGCCAGTGGACTGGGCCAGGAGAACATCGCTTTCCGAGATACCGCCGACAGCGCCGTGGATGACGGATGCCCGTACTTCTTCTGTCGAGATCCGGTCGAGGCTCTGACTGATCGCTTCGACCGAGCCTTGCACATCGCCTTCGACGACAACCGGTAGTTCTGACGTTTCCATCGCGCCGTCTTTGAGCTTCGTCATCAGCTGTTCGAGCGATGCACGTGCGGCTGCGCCGGCCTTGCCCTGTACCTGACGTTTCTGGCGCTGGCGGTACTCGGTAATCTCGCGGGCACGCGCTTCGGTATCGACGACATTGAACGTGTCGCCGGGGTCCGGCGCGCCATCGAGACCGAGAATCTCGGTCGGAATGGACGGGCCTGCATCTTTCAGTTGCTGGCCGCGTTCATTGACCAGCGCCCGGACCTTGCCCCACTGGGCACCGGCCACGACGATATCACCGCGTTTCAGCGTGCCGCGCTTGACCAGAACGGTTGCAACGGGGCCACGACCCTTGTCGAGCTGGCTTTCCACGACAACGCCATCTGCTGCGCGTTTCGGGTTGGCTTTCAGCTCAAGCAATTCAGCCTGAAGCGTGATCGCTTCTGTCAGCTGATCGAGGCCCGTCTTGTTGAGTGCGGAAACAGGCACGGCTTGAATCTCACCGCCCATCGCTTCGACCTGGATATCGTGCTGGAGCAGGTCGGTCAGGACCTTGTCCGGGTTTGCACCGGGCAGGTCGATCTTGTTGACCGCAACGATGATCGGAACTTCAGCCGCTTTGGCGTGATTGATGGCTTCGATCGTCTGAGGCATCGCGCCGTCATCTGCGGCCACGACAAGGATTACGATGTCGGTTGCGGTCGCGCCGCGTGCCCGCATGGCCGAGAAGGCTGCGTGGCCCGGGGTATCGAGGAAACTGATCTTGTCACCTGATTTCAGGGTGACCTGATACGCACCGATATGCTGGGTGATACCGCCGGCTTCGCCTGAAACCACATCCGTTTCACGCAAAGCGTCGAGCAGGGAGGTCTTGCCGTGATCAACGTGGCCCATAATGGTCACGATTGGAGGGCGAGATGTCAGATCCTTGGGATCATCTTCCACGCCTTCGAGACCGATCTCGACATCGGCTTCCGACACGCGTTTTACGGTGTGTCCGAATTCCTCTGCGATGATTTCTGCCGTGTCGGCGTCGATGATGTCATTGCCGCGCATCATCTCGCCCTGCTGGATCATGAATTTCACGACGTCAGCGACGCGCTCCTTCATACGGCCAGCGAGATCCTGCAGCGTAATGGTTTCGGGCAGTGTGACTTCGAGCGAAACTTTCTCGCCGCCATCACTGCCGCCGCTTTCGCGGCGTTCGCGTTCCCGCTCGCGGGCCCGGCGCACAGAAGCGAGCGACCGCTGACGCTCGGTGTCGTCTCCGAGTGCAGATGCAATGGTGAGCTTGCCGCGCCGCCGTCGTTCGCTGCCGCCGCGCGGCTTGGACGAAGATTCGCTGCCCCGGTCGCGCTCATCGCGGGACTTCGACTTTTTGACGCGTCCGCCCATTGATTCGAGCGCAGACGGATCCGGCATCGGTTCGGCTGGGTCTGGCGCAGCAGCGCCGCGGCTCGCGGGTTTGTTCTTGGTTTCTGTGGCCGCTTTGGCTTGAGCGGCTTCCTCGGCGGCGCGGGCTTCTTCGTCAGCCTTGCGGCGAGCCTCAGCCTCTTCGCGCTCCTTGACGGCCTGGACTTTCTTTTCCTGCTCGCTGCGGAGACGCGCACCGGCGTCCTGAACCTTCTTGGCTTCTTCCTCGCGCGTGGACTCCATCTCGCGGCGCTTCAGCAGGGCCGCCTGACGTGCGCGCAGTTCAGCTTCGGTAATACCGAGCTTCTTCGCCGCCTCAGCGATCTTGGAGACTTTCGATTTGTCGCCGGAAGTGTCCTTAGCGGATCCGGCCGCGCCACCCGGGCCGACCATACGTCGCTTCTTCTTCTCGACCACCACCTGCTTTGACCGGCCGTGGCTGAAGCTCTGCTTCACGGTGCCCGATCCTCTCCCCGTGTAAAGAGGTTTGCGTCCGCCAGTCGTTCCGCCGATGTCTTTTGTGTCGCTCATCCGTACCCAATACCAAAATTATACCATCCGCACTACGCGAACGGTGAAGTCATTTCCGACCCTCACGCGTAAACCAGTGCGCTTCAGGGGCGGGCCGAAACCCGGCCAAACGGCCATAGGCCACCGCCCAGTGATCCACCAACGGTCCCTTTTGAAGAACGCCGTGTATCACATGCGACCGCCCAAAGGCCATGCCCAATTCAGCAGCCGTCAATGCGCCTGCCGTTCTTACCTCGTCATATAGGGCTTTCGCGAGAAAGTGCAGCTTGTTGCGCCCATCTTTGGCACCGTCAGCTGCTTCAAGCATCCAGCCTGGCTCGTCCTTGCGAAGGAACGCGCGAACCTGATCAAACCCCAGAATAATCTGACCACTCTTCCTGGCCATGCCGAGAAGACCCTTGCATCGCTCCAGAAGCTGGCCCTCGACTAGGTCGGCGAGATTGTCCGGGGCCAGCGCCCGCTGCTTCAGCCCGCGTGCAAAAACGTTTGCCTTGACGCCCTGATCGACGCTCTCCCGGTTTGCCCTGATCCAGACACCGCGCCCCGGCAGCTTCCCGGCAATGTCGGGAACCACCGTGCCATCGGGCCCGGCGACGAAGCGCACCATATCCGTTTGTGCAAGACGCTCTCGCGTCACTGCACATTGCCGGACGGGGGCTGCCGTCTCCTTTAGGCGCGTGCGCGCCGTATCATTCTTGCGGTGCGGCTTCATCGCCGCCCTCCGCCGCTAAGGCCTCAAGATCGATTTCAAGCTCTTCGGGTGCGTCATTTGACCCGAGTTCACCAAGTGCGAGCAGTGCTTTTTCTTCTTCGGTCAGGTCCATCTCTTCGCCAAGCTGATCTGCGGCCTGCTGGGCCTCCAGCTCTGCGAGGGCTTCCGGCTCGATCCAGCCAACCTGTACCCGCGCCTTCATGATGAAGATCTGCGCGTCGTCCTTGCGCATTTCGCCCTTCTTTAGAATGCCGTCCTGGAAGACAGGCTTGCCGTCCGGGCCCGGCTCGCGCCAGCCCGTGATATCGTCTGGCACGAGGCCGGCGACGTCTTCGACGGTCTTCACGTCATTCTCGCCCAGCTTGACGGCGAAGCCCGGCGTCATGCTGTCGAGTGCCATGACATCGTCTTCCACACCAAGCTCCTTGCGACGCTCGTTCTGCTCTGCCGCGAGGCGTTCGAGATAATCCTGTGCGCGGGCCTGAAGTTCTGCTGCGACCTCCTCATCGAACCCATCGATCTGAATGAAGTCCTCAGGGGCCACATAGGCGATCTCTTCGACGGTATCGAAGCCTTCGGACGCCAGCAGCTGTGCGAGCGTCTCGTCTGCATCAAGGGCCTTCATGAAGAGGGCGGTGCGCTCAGCAAAGTCGCGCTGATAGCGCTCGGAGTCATCGGTCTCTGTGATCAGGTCGATCTGCCAGCCGGTCAGCTGGGATGCGAGGCGAACGTTCTGACCGCGACGGCCGATAGCAAGAGGGAACTGATCGTCGGCGACAACGACTTCCACACGCTGCTCATCCTCGTCGAGGACAACTTTGGAGACCTCGGCGGGCTGTAGCGCGTTCACGATGAAGGTCGCATCATCGTAGTTCCATGGAATGATGTCGATCTTCTCACCGGACAGCTCGCCAACCACGGCTTGCACGCGAGCGCCCCGCATACCGACACAGGCCCCGACTGGGTCGATCGAACTGTCATTCGAAATAACGCCGATTTTCGCCCGGCTACCCGGGTCACGTGAGCAGGCCTTGATTTCGATCACACCATCGTAAACTTCCGGCACTTCCTGCGCGAACAGTTTCACCATGAATTCCGGTGCGGCGCGCGACAGGAAGATCTGCTGGCCCTTCACCTCGCGGGAGACCTTGTAGAGATAGGCGCGCACGCGGTCGTTCGGCTGGAAGTTCTCACGTGGGATGCCATCATTGCGGCGGATAACGCCTTCAGCGCGACCAAGATCGACAATGACGTGGCCATACTCAACGCGCTTGACGATGCCGTTGATCACCTCGCCGACGCGATCCTTGTATTCCTCATACTGGCGGTCACGCTCTGCATCGCGGACCTTCTGCATGATGACCTGCTTCGCCGTTTGTGCGGCAACGCGGCCAAAATCGAAGGGCGGCAGCTCTTCCTTGATCTCGTCGCCGACCTCCAGATCGCCATCGATCTTCTTTGCGTCGGTCAAAGTGATCTGCATGGACTCGTCTTCGATGTCCTTATCGGTCACGACCGTCTGGATGCGCCAGAGAGACTGTTCACCGGTTTCAGCGTCGATGACGGCGCGGATGTCATGTTCCTGGCCGTAGCGAGACTTGGCCGCCTTCTCGATGGCTTCTTGCATGGCCTCGATCACGATGGACTTGTCGATCGCTTTCTCTTCAGCGACCGCCTTCGCGATTTGCAGGATTTCCAGCCGGTTGGCTGATACGCCGATCGTGCTCATTGTTGGCTCCTAGGCTTGTTCTTCTTGTTCGTCTGTTTCGTCGGCGGCTTCGTCAATCTCGAAACCGGTTAAGTCATCTTCATCTGGCTGCGGCGGAAGACCACCGGCGGCCCGGGCCGCCTCGATCAACTCATCGGTCAGGACAAGGCTCGCCTTGGACATCTCGTGGATCTCGGCGACGAGCTCGGTATCGTCATCCAGCTGGATACGTGCGCCGCTTTCATCTTCACTCGCGATGACGCCCTGAAATCTGCGCCGGCCATCAAGTGGCCGTGCGAGTTCGATCTTTACCAGGTGGCCCTTCCAGCGGCCAAAGTCACCGGTGCGTGTCAGCGGCCGGTCGATGCCGGGCGTGGAGACTTCCAGCCGATAGGCTTCGGAGATTGGGTCGGCGGCTTCAAACACAGGGGAAAGGTTTTGGGACAGCGCAGCGCAGTCTTCGACATCCGTCGGCGCGCCGCCTGACTTCTCGGCCATGATCTGGAGCAGGGGGCGTTTGCTGCCCATGATCCGGATACGAACGATCTCCATACCAAGATCGGTCGCCACCGGTTCAGCCAGTGCGAGGATGCGTTTTTCCTGTTCAGTCCAGGCGATCAAAAGAGGTGGGCTCCGGATAAAGAAAAGCGGCGGCCCCGTTCCCGGAACCGCCGCCGATATATTTCGACT
>JBCBTR010000080.1:0-9614 GCA_039818545.1 Pseudomonadota bacterium | reverse complement strand
GAATGGCCGAGCCGTCATAGCGGCTGCCAATCATCCATCCGATGAGGCTGGAGAGCGTGGTCGTGGCGAAGCCGTAGGCCGCGCTGGCGGTGCCCGCGATCTTGCCGAGCGGCTCCATCGCCAAAGCGTTGAAGTTCGACCCGATCAGGCCGAAGCAGGCGAAGATCATCGCAAAGAGCGGGAAGAAGAGGGCGAGATGCTCTCCGAAGATGCGCAGGCTCAGCATGAGCGTGAGCGAGAGGATGCAAAAGCCCACCAGCGCGCTATGGCTCAGCCGGCGCATGCCGAAGCGCTCCACCAGCCGGGAGTTGGTGAAATTGGCCACTGACAGCGTTAGCGCGATGCCTGCAAACCAGAGCACGAAGGTCTCTTCCTGCTGGAACACTTCGGTGAAGATCTGCTCGGCGGCCCCAATGAAAGCGAAGAGCGAGCCGAAGATCAGGCCGCTGGCGACCATGTAACCGAAGGTCACGCGGGTGCGGATCACCTCCATGTAGGCGGACGTGCTGGATCTCAGGCTCAGCGGGCGGCGCGCCTCTTCCGGGAGCGTTTCCGCCAGCCGGAAATAGCACCAGACCAGCAGGATCAGGCTGGCAATGGAGAGAATCCCGAAGGTCCATTCCCAAGGGGCCACGAACAGGACGAGCTGTCCGATCGAGGGCGCAAGGATGGGGACGACCATGAAGATGGTCATCACCAGCGACATGATCTTCGCCATGCCGCGGCCTTCGAACACGTCTCTCACGACCGACACTGAAACGACCCGGCAGCCGGAGGCGAAGACGCCCTGTACGAACCGGGCGGCCAGCAGGGTCTCGAAGCTCGACACAAACATGCAGGCGATGCCGGCCAATGTGTAACCGATCAGCGAGACGAACAGGATGGGCCGGCGGCCATAGCGGTCGGACAGCGGCCCAAAGACCAGCTGCGGCGCACCGAAGCCGAGAATATAGGCGTAAATGATCAGCTGCTGGTCGTTGCCCTCTGCGACGCCAAGGGAGGCAGCGATATCATCCAGCGCTGGCAACATCACATCTATCGCCAGCGCATTCAGCGCCATCAGGCCGGCGATGATGACAACAAATTCGCCGGTGGAGACGCGCAGTCGTTTTGGCTGGGTTGGGGCGTTTTCGAAATCAGCCACGTCGCCCCTCCTTGCATGCATCCGACCCGGCTGGCGGTTCTGAACCTCGCCGGGCGCAGAGGCAAGCGCTTATTCGGGGTGACGGTGCGGCATCGCTGCCGGGCTATAAATCTCCGAAGGCTTTCAGCGCGGCTCGTGCGACGGGCTCGCCCCATTCCTGCACGAAGTGCCCGCCATCTGCGACTTCCATTGGCGGCGGACAGCCTTTGATCGTCGCGCGAAGCTCGGCCATTTGCGTGGCCCCGAGGACGGGGTCCTGCATGCCGACGGCCATGAAGCTTTCGCCGGCCCATTCGCTCGCCCACCACTGCCGGGCGCGTTTCGATGTGCCGACACCGTCCATCTCCGGCGACACCATCACCATTTCGGGGAAGCGGCGCACACCGGCTTTATAGGTGATGTCAGGGAAGGGCGCGCCGTAGGCCGCCGCCTCGGCGTCTGACAGGATCGGTGTGCCGCGCTTCATCAGGCCACCCACATCCATGTCCGGCTGGCTGGCAGAGAACGCCTTCCAGTTGTCGAAGCCCTCGCCCGGAGACTGACCGATGGCGATGGCCGTGTTCATCACGATCAGGCGGTTGAAGCGCTCTGGCATGTCCTGCGGAAGGGTGAGGCCAAGCAACCCGCCCCAGTCCTGACAGACCAGCGTGATGTTCGACAGGTCCAGCCGCTCAATGAGGGCGAGCATCATGTTGCGGTGAAAATCGAACGTGTAGACAGCGTCCTCGGTGGGCTTGTCGGACTTGCCGAAGCCCAGCCAGTCCGGCGCGATCACCCGGCCGCCAGACTCCAGAAAGACCGGGGCCATCTTGCGGTAGAGATAGGACCAGCTTGGCTGGCCGTGCAGGCAGAGGAAGGTATGGGCGGCGTCTTTGGGGCCCTCATCGACATAGTGAACCCGCAAGCCCTCATAGCCCGGCAGGTCGTCGACATAGTTGGGCGCAAAATCGTAGCCGGGCAGGTTCGAGAACCGCTCATCTGGTGTGCGTACGGCGTCTATCGGCATTCCGGGTTTCCTCCACTCGCTGGACGGATACACTGGTCCCTGTTGGCGGCGTGGGCAACTTGGGAGACAGGACAATGGGAAAAGTGATCGGCCTGGGAGGGATCTTCTTCCTCTGCAAGGACGTCGAGGCGACACGGGGCTGGTATACCCGGACGCTCGGGATCGAGATGAATGATTTTGGCGGCGCGATGTTCCTGCATGCGGACTCGGCCCGTCATTTTCCGAAAGGGGCGATGACGATCTGGTCTCCGTTTCAGGGGGACAGCGACTATTTCAAACCGTCGGCGTCCGACTTCATGATGAACCTCATGGTCGACAGTCTCGACGAGGTTGTCGCCAAGCTGGAAGCTGAAGGCGTGCCGCTGGAAGGTGAGCGGATGGACGAACCCTATGGCCGCTTCGCATGGGTGATGGACCCTGACGGGCGCAAGATTGAGCTTTGGGAGCCTGCCGAGCCCACCGAAGACGCGCCTGCCTGACCTCCGGGCAAAAAAATGGGCCGCTGGAGGGCGGCCCGAGGAGGAGTGAGCTGAAAGAATCGCTTAGCGTTTTGCGGACTCATTGCAGGCTGCGACGTCTTCTTCGCTAAGGGCGCGGTCACCCGTTGCGAAAGTGGTCACAGGCCCGATTTCCTTCACGAACTTGCGACAGGAGCGCACGGTGGGGGATTTGCGCTTGAGTTCTGCCGTACACGTATCGCCTTCGCAGCTCCAAAGGGCTTTGTTTGCAACGAAACGTTCCTGTTCTGCGACGGGCGTTTCGAGCTGGGCGACGAATGTAGACGCTGCGAATGCAGGCGCGGCGAAGGCCGCCATTGCGGCGATGAGAGCGGTGGTTCGGAGCATGGGAGGAATGCCTTCTTGCGTACGGGTTGTGGTGTGAAGCGTGTGCTTCAACCGCTAAACTACAATGACTGAATAAAATGTCCAGCATTTAGTGAACACTGTTCGCTACTTTTTTGCGCGGGGCTGCAAAAGCCTCGCAATTTCAAATGGTTTGGGTGACGCGGCGTCCTGCATTGCTGCCCCGATGTGGCGGGTTAAGGTGGTCAAAGCAGGACTATGCAAGGAGACGCGGCCATGGATTTCGATATTCCAAAGGATCTTCAGGATTATCTCGGCGTCCTTGATGATTTCATCGAGAAAGAGATCAAGCCGCTGGAAGCAGAAGACGACAATATCCGTTTCTTTGACCATCGCCGTGAATGGGCGCGGACCGATTTCGAGAATGGCGGCCTGCCGCGTGAAGAGTGGGAAGAGTTGTTGCGGGAGGCCAAGCGCCGGGCCGATGCCGCCGGCCACTTCCGCTTTGGCCTGCCAGAGGAGTATGGCGGCCAGAACGGGTCGAACCTTGCCATGGCCGTGATCCGCGAGCATCTCGCGCGCAAGGGGCTCGGCCTGCACAATGACCTGCAGAACGAGCATTCCATTGTCGCGAACTTCCCGCAGATCCTGATGCTTCGGGATTTTGCCCGCGAGGATCAGAAACACCTCGCTGAGGCGGCGTTGAAAGGGGAGTTTCGCGCGACGTTCGGCCTGACAGAGCCCGATCATGGATCGGACGCCACGCATATGGACACGACAGCCGTGCGCGAGACGCGCGACGGCGTGGATGGCTGGCTCGTCAATGGCGAGAAAATGTGGACGACCGGCATGCATGTCGCCACCCACATGATGTGCTTCTGCCGCACGAGCGGGGAGGATGGCGACGCGCGCGGCATCTCCTGCCTGCTGCTGCCGGCCGACGATCCGGGCATGAAGGTCGAGGAGTATCTGTGGACCTTCAACATGCCGACCGACCATCCAAGGGTCTCGCTTACAAATATCTGGGTTCCTGAATCAGCCATGTTCGGCCCACCGGAAGGGGGGCTCGCGCTGGCCCAGCACTTCGTTCACGAGAACCGCATCCGGCAGGCGGCGAGCTCCACCGGGGCGGCGCTCTTCTGCATTGATGAAAGTGTCGACTATGCCCGCGAACGCGCGCCGTTCGGCAAGCCGCTCGCGGTCAATCAGGCGATCCAGTTCCCGCTGGTCGAGCTCGCAACCGATGCCGAGATGCTGAGACTGCTGATCTTCAAGACGGCCTGGGAGATGGATCAGATGACCAAGCCGGAAGTGGCGATCCACCTCTCCGACAAGGTCTCGATGTGTAACTACAAGGCCAACCGGCTCTGCTGCAATGCCGCCGACCGGGCGATGCAGGTTCATGGCGGCATGGGCTATTCCCGCCACAAGCCGTTCGAGCATATCTATCGCCATCACCGCCGTTACCGCATCACCGAAGGGTCAGAGGAGATCCAGATGCGTAAAGTGGCCGGGCACCTGTTCGGCTTCATGGGGCCGAAAAAGGCCGCTATGGCGAAGGCCGCTGAGTAGCGACAGAGAAGCGACGCCTGATCCCGATCGGTCACTGAGGGGGTGGAGCCGACATGCTTGCATGTGCAGTGAGCATGCATACAAAACAGCATGACTGATTTTTCTTTCTCTGCTGTCACGCGTATGCTGCGCGCCACGGACCTCATCGAAGAACGGTTCTCGGCCGGCCTGTCTGCCATTCACGGGCTCTCCCTGAGGGAGACCCTGCTTCTCCTGCATGTGCAGGCCGCGCCCGGGGGGCGTCTCTCCCGTGTAGATCTTGCCAAGCGCCTGCATGTCAGCCCGTCGACGGCGACCCGCATGGCCAAGCCGCTGGAGAAGATCGGGGTTGTGGGCCGCGAGCCGGATCCGCGCGATGCCCGGCTGGCTTATGTCGTGCTAACCGAGGCCGGCGAGACCCTGCTGAACGATGCGAAAGCCACGCTGCAGCGCCAGTGCGCCGATCTCTTCAAGGATCGCTGGGAAGAGGATCATATCGGCGCGCTGTCGGCGCTTGTGGGGCGGCTGACCACGCATTTGCCGGGCGATCTGGGCTGACGCTCTCTTGAATCCTCAAAGCGCACATGCGAAATAGAGGCCTCGAATTGGAGACTTTATGGCCCGGTGAGGTGGGGAAGCGAATAGGCTTCCCGATGCAAATGAATGCCACGATGGCCGCTGACGACATGTCGGCGCGACTGGCTGTTTGCGATTTCAGGACAACTGACACCACACCCCGCGCATGACCTGCGCCGGGATCATGAAAGTCCAAACCCATGTCACGGGATTACTCGAAATTTCTGCCGTCCGCCGGTCCGGCGGCGGTCCCCAAACGCACCCGCTCAACGATTGAAACGCTTGGCTGGCAGCCCTGGTTTGCCCAGCAGGTAAGCGCTGACGAAATGGCGGATACCCCGCCCGTTCGCGTCACCGAAATCCATCGCAATGGCCTGCATCTTGTCGGCGACGAGATGGATAGGCTCATCCCGCCCGGCCCGGAGGCCACAGTCGGCGACTGGCTCATGCTCAATGCTCACAGACCCGGCGAGAGCCGCGTCCTGCAGCGCAAGAGCCTGTTCAAGCGCCGCGCACCGGGAACAGATCGCAAGGTCCAGCTGATCGCGGCGAATATCGACACCGCCTTCATCGTCTCCTCCTGCAATCAGGACTTCAACGTGGCGCGGCTGGAGCGCTATGTCGCCGTCGCACTGGAGGCCGAAGTCGAGCCGGTCATCCTGCTGACAAAGACCGATCTGGTCGATGCGCCAGATGAGTTTGTGGAACAGGCTGCGGCGATCTCCGAGCTCACGCCTGTGCTGGCCCTCGACGCAAGGGGCGGGGAGCCGGCCGAGAAGCTCGGCCACTGGTGCAGGACCGGGCGCACGCTTGCCTTTCTCGGCTCCTCGGGGGTCGGCAAGTCCACCCTCGTCAATGCGCTGACGGGAACAGATGAAACGAAGACGCAGGGCATCCGCGAAGACGATGCCAAGGGTCGCCACACGACGACGCGCCGCCAGTTGCATGTCTTGCCCGGCGGCGGGGTCGTGCTCGACACGCCGGGCATGCGCGAGCTTCAGCTGACAGATGCGGCCTCCGGCATTGGCGATCTGTTTTCAGACATTCAGGATCTGGCCGGGCAGTGCCGCTTTCGCGATTGCCAGCATGAGACCGAGCCGGGATGCGCCGTCCTGCAGGCGCTTGAAGAGGACCGGATAGACGCCGCGCGGCTGTCCCGCTGGCGCAAGCTCGTTGCCGAGGACCGCTACAATTCTGCAAGTCTCGCCGAGCGGCGCGCGCGGGACAAAGCCTTCGGCAAGATGGTCCGCCGGATTCAGGACAAGAAACGGCGATAACCGCAACTGCAGAAAACTGGCCGCCGGCTGTGAAATCATGGCCGGCGGCCCGTCCGCTTAACGCACCATAAACCTTAATCGCCGACCTCTTTTTCTTAACCCTTCCACGGCTCCAGACAAAAGAGGCGCGCTATGTCCCGCACGGACGCGAAAACCCCTGAGAAGACGCTCCTGGAGCGGATCATCGCTGCGCATTCCTGCCGGTCGATGCATCATCATATTGTGCTGGATGCGCTCAGCCTGATTGATGGCGAGGACGGCCCGGCGTGGAAGTCTGCCTTCCTCAAGCATCATCCTGAACTGTTCGAGGGCGCAAAGGCCCCGGACGCCAAGTTCAAGGATTTCCGCAACCACGTCCTTCATGTCTCTGAAGGCGAGTGGGGCGGGGCGCGGGATGCCGCGGTGGACTGGTATGCCCGGTTTGTCGAAGCGCTGAAGGCCAAGCGCTGGTCGAAAGCCGCTTATGCGCTCGGCGTGCTCAGCCATTATTATGCCGACCCGTGCCAGCCCTTCCATACCGGCCAGACCGAGGAAGAGGGGGCGGTGCACCGCGCGGTCGAGTGGAGCATTTTCAAATCCGCTGACCGGATCAAGGCGCGCATTTCCGGAACGGGCTATCCGAGCGTAGCTGCAGGCGATGGGCCGGCTTTCGTCTCGGAAATGGTGCTCGCCGCCGCCAAGACCTCCCATCCCCACTACCAGACCTTCATCGACCATTACGATCTCGATGCGGGCCTCGACGACCCAGCCTCCGGGCTCGATGAAACCATGTTCGAGGCGGTATCGGGCCTTGTCGCCTATGCGACGGCGGGCGTTGCCACGCTCATCTCCCGCGCCGTCGCCGAGGCGGAAGTGTCCCCGCCAAAAGTCAGCCTCACTGCGCAGGGCTACCTTGCTGCGCTCGGCGTGCCGGTGCGCAGGATCACCAACAAGATGGCTGACGCTGCCGACCGGCATCAGGTCGAGGTCATGTATGCCGAGCTGCAGAAGACCGGCAAAGTGCTGCGGACCCTGCCGGATGACGACAAGGAAATCCGCAAGCTCCATGCGCGTCAGGTCCTGCGCAAGCCGCTCAAGGAACTCGATGCCCAGCCGCTTGGCGATCTCGGCTCGAAGCACGTGCCTGCCACACCGCGCCCTGAAGTGACAGAGGTTGAGGAAGAGGCTGCACCGGCAGCGCAAGCACCTGTTGATCGCAAAGCTGAGAAGAAGGCCGCAGCCGAAGCCAAACGTGCGGCGAAAGCTGAAGCGAAAGCCAAGGCTGCGGAAGAGAAAGAGGCTGCGGCTCAGGCCAAGATTGAGGCGCGCGAAAAAGAAGACGCTGACAAGCAGGCGGCCGCTGAAGCGAAAGTCTCAGCCCGTGAGAAAGAGAAAGCCGACAGGGCCGCAGCACGCGCCGCCGCCGAAGCCGAAAAGGCTGCTGAGAAAGAAGCCGAGCACGATGCCCGCCATCATGCGGCCCTCGCTCAGGAAGAAGCTGACAGGCTGGCGGCTGAGGCCGAAGCTGAAGCCGATATCGAGTACGAGGAAATTGAAGCTGAGGCTCCGGCCCAGATTGAGGCTGAAGAAGAAACGCCTGACGTCGATGAGGTGGAAGCCGAAGTCGACGAGAGCGATGACGAAGATGATGGACCCGCCGAGCGCGGCCTCATCCGTGCGGCCTCAATCGATGCGGCCCCGTCTATTGGCCGCAAGACCGCGCGTCGCCTGTCCAAGGTTGGCCTGCGCACAGTCGGCGACCTTCTGGACTGCGATCCGGAGGATGTCGCCGATCGGCTCGATCTTCACTATGTCACGCCGTCCACGCTGGTGGAGTGGCAGGATGAGGCGAGCCTGATGATCGAAGTGCCGGGCCTGCGTGTGCATGACGCGCAGATCCTTGTCGGGGCAGGGGTTCGCACAAGCGACGATCTTGCCAAGGCGTCTGCCCGCGATCTCTTTATCGAAGCGATGACCTTCCTGACGACGCCGGATGGCGAGCGCGTGCTGAACGATCTCGACAATCTGGAAGAGGATGAAGTCGAGCACTGGATCGACCTCGCCAAGCAGAATGCGGCCTAGGATCAGCCTGCCCAACGCCTGAAAACCAATCGACTCTCCTGCGCCCACCTGCTTGTGTTGGGGCAGGAGGCGATCATGGCACTAGCGGACTACGAAACTTATGACGGCCTTGGCCTCGCTGATCTCGTCGCGCGCAAAGAGGTCTCGCCCTCTGAGCTTCTGGAAGACGCGATCTCGCGGGCGGAGGCGCGCAATCCCGCGCTCAATGCAATCGTGTTCGAAGCCTATGATGAGGCGCGCGCCGTTGCCGCCGGGGATCTGCCCGACGGCCCGTTCCGCGGCGTGCCTTTTGTCCTGAAGGACATTTCCTGCCCGGTGAAAGGGTGGCCGCATACGCACGGTTCGAAATTCCTCGCCGGCAATACATCCGATGCGGACGGCCCGCTTGCGAGGCGCTATCGCGAGGCCGGGCTCGTCCTTATGGGCCAGACCAACACACCCGAATTCGGCATTACCGGGACAACCGAAGGTGCTCATTTCGGGCCATGCCGCAACCCGTGGAACACGGACTATAGCGCGGGCGGCTCCTCCGGTGGTGCGGCGGCGGCCGTTGCGGCCGGTATCCTGCCCATGGCGCATGCTGCCGATGGGCTGGGCTCGATCCGTATCCCCGCTGCCTGCTGCGGCCTGTTTGGAATGAAGACCACCCGGGACCGCGTACCGACCAGCGCCAATGATATGGGAGCCTCCATCGGCATGGTGGTCGAGCATGTCGTCACCCGCTCGGTGCGGGACAGCGCCGCCATGCTGGATGCGACCGGATATCCGGAAGGCGATGAGCCCTTCGCGTTTCCCGCCAAGGCGCGCCCGTATCTGGAAGAGATCGAAACGCCGCCGCGCCGGCTGCGCATCGCCTTCCATTGCGAGACACCGAGCGGGCGGCCGGTCCATGCCGAAATCCGCGCCGCTCTCGAACACACTGCGAAACTGCTCGAAGACCTCGGGCACGATGTCGAAGAGCATGGGCTCAATGTGGATTACCGGCGGCTCTACGCGGCGCAGACCATGGTGTCCGGCAGCAACTTCGCCGCGATGATCGACCGCGCCATCGCCAGAGTAGGCCGCGAGCCGGAACCTGATGAGTTCGAGCCCCTGACATGGCGCAACTATAAGGGCTCGAAGAAAGCGCTGACCGGCACGATGGCGATGGAGGGATGGGCGACCATGCGCAGCCTTGGCCGGGACGTCATGCGGGT
>JBCBTR010000079.1:0-9665 GCA_039818545.1 Pseudomonadota bacterium | reverse complement strand
GCTTCCGTCGTGTCGCTGCCAGCGGATGCCTCATCTGGCGCTGTGGATGGCGCGGTTTCGGCAAGCGCGGCGAGAGATGATTCAGGCTGAGGCGCGGACGTTTGAACCGCCGGCGTCGTTGTCTGCTTGCCGCGCAGGTAGAGATATCCGCTGGCACCCGCCGCGGCGACGACGACCGCAGAGGCAGCGGCGTAGAGCGGCGCGCGGCTGGACCCCGTCGAGGCCATTGCATTGGCGTGCTTGGCGCTGGGTGCCTTTGCCTTCCGGCGCTTGGCCGGCGGTTGAGGTGCTTCACCCGCCGCAGCCTGTGCAGCGCGGCGCGCGCGAAGCAGATAGTCTTCAGGCACATCGTCTTCTGAAGGGGCAGCGGTGCGAGCAGGGCGGTCTTCGGTGTCGAACCCGCTGTCCGGCGTTTGCGAGAAGAAGTCTTCCTCGAACGCCTCTTCAAAAGATGCGGCCGGGGCCGGCGCGTCGTCCTGATCGTCGAAGATGTCGCTTTCGCGCGCTTCACCTGCGCCATCATCCCACTCTTCCAGAGCAGATAGCGGGTCATCCTCCGAGGAGGCTTCAAGATCAGCGAAGGGATCGGCGTTGAGGTCGGGCTCTGGCACGTCAGTCACGAAATCGGCCGAGCTTTCGCCGCCGGGCTCTGCCGCGTCTTCAAAGAGTGGATCGATCAGCCCGCCAAGATCATCAAACGGATCGCCAGACGGCGAAGGTGTCCCGGCCGCAGGGGGTTCGTCCCAGCTGTCAAAGCCCGCTTCAAAACCGGCGTCCTTCTCAGGCTCTGGCTCAGGCTGGGCCTGTTCAACGGGTGAGCCATCGGGGTTGGACAGGTCGATCTCGTCTTCGAAA
This sequence comes from Pseudomonadota bacterium, assembly GCA_039818545.1. Classification (GTDB taxonomy): domain Bacteria; phylum Pseudomonadota; class Alphaproteobacteria; order Caulobacterales; family Hyphomonadaceae; genus JANQQC01. Next base: position 8,810 of record JBCBTR010000079.1, on the reverse strand, counting down.
TCGTGCTCCATCGGAGGCGGCGCGGTCGATGCCACAGCAGGCGGAAGATCATCGACAAATGTCTGTTTTGGGGCCTCGGCGAAAATCTCCTCGACCTGTGGAGGGACATCTGGCGTTTCGTAGGCGGTGGACATTTCGGGAGGTGCAGCGGCGGGCGCAGATGGGCGATCGAAATTCTCAAGGGACTCAAGCCGGTTAGCCAGCGCCGAGATCGCGCGTTGCACAGGCGACATATTGGCAGCCGCCTGATCCTGAATGGTTTCAAGACGCTCGGAGACATTCGCGAGAGCGTCTGACAGGCGCGCTTCCTGACGTTTGGAGGACGCATCCATGGTCTCGGCGAGGGTCTTGCTGATTTCTTCTTGGCGGGCCTGCAGCCGGTTTGCGACGATGGCGACCTGTTCGCCGACCTGTTCGATCGCATCGGCGCTGCGTTGTTCGCTCACCTCGACGCGCTCGTTCAGGCCATCGACCACGCTGCCAATCTCTTCGCTGACGCGATTGATGGCCTCGGCTTCGCGCGTTTCCATTTCGGCGAGCCGGTTCTCAACGGTTTCAGACAGGCGCTCGAATTCATGGCGGACAGCTTCGGCCGATGCGCCGCCGCCGCTGAGAATGGCGTCAGCCTGTTTGGCTTCAGTGGTTGCGAGCCGTTCCTCGACATTGGCCACTTTGGCTTCGATCTCCTGAAGAGCTTCAGGTGCAGCCGAAGCCGCAGTGCGTTCGATTTCTTCGGCAAGTTCTGCGCGGGCTGAGGCCACCGACGCATGGACATCGGCGGCAAGGCCTTCAAACCGCTCTTCGAACTGGCGGCGCAGCTCTTCAGCCGCTTCCGGCGAGGCATGCTGGGCGACCGTCTCGATGCGCTTGTCGAGATTTTCGAACGTGTCGTCGAGGCTCTTCAGGGCGGAGTCGGTGGTCGTCTCGGCGCGGTTCAGGCGTTCCTGAATGCGCGCGAGCGTATGCTCCATGGACTCCAGCGCGCCGGCGACGTCGCCGGTCACATCGTCGAGACGTTCATTGACCGAATCGATCCGGGCGAGGCGGCCTGTGACGTCGCCTTCGAGCGCGGAGAAACGGTCTGAGAATTTCTGCTTGATGTCCTTGGTCTGTTGCTGGGCCTGCTCGACGGCCTCTTCAACCCGCTGGGCTGTACCGGTCAGGGTCGTGTCGACCTTGACCTCCATGCTTTCGAGCCGCTCGGTGACGTCCCCAAGCCCGGCTTCGACACGCGCCTTGATGGCAGAGGTCTCGTCCTGGACGAGCGCGTTTTCCTCATTGACGTGGGAGGCGAGCTCTCCAAGCGCCTGTTCGAGGGTTTGAAGCGTTTCGAGGTTCCGGCTCTGGGTGTCGTCGGCCTCCAGCGTGCGGACTTTGTCCTGCAGTGTGTCGTGCGTCGTGCTGATATCGTCGAGCACCGTATCGACATGGGCAGCCAGCGCTGCGTTTGATTCTTCGTTCCGCTCAAGGCGCGCCAATAGGCCCAGCACGGACTGATCGATCCCGGTAATGGCGAGCGTGGACCGTGCTTCTGCCGCCTCGATGCGCCGGGTCAGCTGGTCCAGCGACTGAGTGGCCGAACGCCCGCTGAAGGCATCGCGCTGGTAGGGCTGAGGCGGAGCGTGAGATTCGGGCGGTGCTGCGTAAGGCTCAGGCGCGGCCGCTGCGAATGGCTCGGGAGCCGCTGTAAAGGGCGGGGGAGCCGGTGTGTCGTCGTCCATCAGCAGCGTGTTAAGGTATTCGCCGAGCGTAATCCCCCGCTCCCGCGCCGCCTGACGAGCAGCGTTTCGCGCGCGCTGGTCAATTCCTTTGACGCTCCATGGGCCTGTCTGGCTCATCACTCAGCTCCGTCTACTCCCCGGCTCGCACAGGGCGTGCGAACGGAATCAATCAGGTTGGTGATGACAGGCCGCTTCTTAAGGCGACGTTAAAAGGTAAACCGATCTCCGCATTCTGGTAAGATTTACGATTGACGTTGCGTCGGCCCTGACGTTGACGTCCACGTAAAGCGACGGCATAAAGTACGAATGCCAGATACAGCTTCCAGCCTGTCCGCTGCAGACTCAAGGACATACACCATCTCCGAGCTCGCCCGCGAGTTTGGCGTTACACCTCGGGCGCTCCGCTTTTACGAAGACAAGGATATGCTGCATCCCGCACGGGATGGCATGACGCGCGTCTACTCCAACAGGGACAGGGCCCGCGTGACGATCATCGTCCGCCTGAAACGGCTCGGCCTGCCGCTCGCGGATATCCGCGAAATCCTTGATCTCTATGCGCTCGATGATGGTGAGCGTGCACAGATGCGTGCCACCCTTCAGAAGTTCCGCAAGCAGGTCGAAGAGTTCGAAAACCAGCGCAGCGACATCAACACTGCGCTGGAGGAACTGCGCAAAGGCATTGCATGGTTGGAGGGAAATCTGGAACGGATTGGGCCCGCCGGCGAAGAAATCGAAAGCCTGGCCGCCTATGAAGCAGTTGCGCGCCGTCAGTTGGACGACGCTTAGGCTGCTCTTTCTAGAGGTCGTGCTTAGAACCTGCCGTCAGTTAGAACACTTCAGACGAGGACGCATTCATGCCCCGCTATGACGCACCCGTACGCGATATGCAGTTCATTCTTCACGAGCTGCTTTCAATCCAGAACTATTCCAACCTTCCCGGTTTCGAGGACGCCACGCCGGACGTGATCGACCAGATCCTTGAGGAAGGCGGCAAGTTTGCCAAGGAAGTCCTGTTTCCGCTGAACAAGGTGGGGGACAGTCAGGGATGTGTCCGCAATGACGACGCCTCGGTGAAGACACCGGACGGTTTCAAGGAAGCTTACGCGCAACTCGTCGAGAATGGCTGGCCGCTTCTAGGCGCTGAGCCGGAAATGGGCGGGCAGGGCCTGCCGCATGTCCTGAACACCGCCTGGAACGAGATGATCTCATCCTCGAACATGGCGTTCGGCATGTATCCGGGGCTCACACACGGGGCCTATCAGGCACTGATGGCGGGTGGATCGGATGAGCTGAAGGCCAAGTACGGCCCGAAAATGGCGTCGGCCGAGTGGGCGGGCACGATGAACCTGACCGAGCCGCATTGCGGCACCGATCTCGGCCTGATGAAAACCAAGGCCGTTCCGAACGGCGACGGCTCCTACAAGATCACCGGCCAGAAGATCTGGATCTCCGGCGGCGAGCAGGACCTGACCGAGAACATCATCCATCTGGTGCTTGCCCGGATTGAAGGTGCCCCTGAAGGCATCAAGGGCGTTTCGCTCTTCGTGGTGCCGAAATTCCTGGTCAACGAGGATGGCTCGCTGGGTGAGCGCAATCCATGCTCCTGCGGCGGCCTCGAAGAAAAGATGGGTATTCACGGCAATGCGACCTGCGTCATGAATTATGACGGCGCGACCGGCTGGCTCGTCGGCGAAGAGCATAAGGGCATGCGCACCATGTTCGTGATGATGAACGAAGCGCGGCTTGGCGTTGGCATGCAGGGCCTCTCGCAGGCCGAGGTCGCCTACCAGAACGCTGTCGATTTCGCCAAGGACCGGCTTCAGGGCCGCTCTCTGACCGGGCCGAAGAACCCTGACGGCCCGGCCGATCCGATTATCGTGCATCCCGATGTGCGCCGGATGCTGCTGGACTCCAAGGCCTTCATCGAAGGCGCGCGGGCCTTCACCTACTGGACGGCGCTCTATGGCGATCTTCTGCACAAATCGCAGGACGAAAAAGTGCGTGAGAAGGCGGGCGACTACATGGCCCTGATGACGCCGGTCATCAAAGCCTTCCTCACCGATCGCGGCCTGAAGGCGTGCAATGACGGCCTGCAACTGCATGGCGGTTCCGGCTTCACGCAGGAATGGGGCATGGAGCAGTTCGTCCGCGATTGCCGCATCACGCTGATCTATGAAGGCACGAACGGCATTCAGGCGCTCGATCTTGTCGGCCGGAAACTGGCGGCCAATGGCGGCCGGGCGATCTTCTCCTTCTTTGCCGAGATGGATGATTTCATCGGCGAGAACAGCGACAATCCGGACATGGAGCCTTTCCTTGAGGGCCTGAAATCGGCCAAGGCACAGCTGCAGGACGGCACGACGTGGCTGATGCAGAACGGCATGTCCAATTTCGACAATGCCGGCGCGGCCTCAAGCGATTACCTTCAGCTCTTCGGGCTGACCGCGCTCGCCTATATGTGGGCGCAGATGGCCAAGGTCTCACTGGAGCAGAAAGACAGCGGCGATCCGTTCTACGATGCCAAGCTGAAAACCGGCCGCTACTTCATGGATCGCGTGCTGCCAGAAACGGCCGCCCATCTCGCGAAAGTGAAGACCGGCGCAGACGCGATGATGGCGCTGGAAGAGGCGCTGTTCTAGCCGATCACGATTGTGATTTCCGTAGCGGCACGGGTGGCGAAAACCGCCCGTGCACGCTACATGTTTACGTGAACGTAAACGAAAAGCCGTGCGCCGCCGTGAAAGGACGCTGATACATGCTGCAGAGCCCGCTCGACACACCCCCATCCGCTTGGCGACAGGACGAAGAAATCGCTTTATTTTCAGATGCTGTCGGTCAGTTCTTCGAGAAGGAATGCCAGCCTCATGTGCAGGGCTGGCGCAAGGCCGGGGTCGTGCCGCGTGAGATCTGGACCAAGGCCGGCGAGATGGGCCTGCTGTGTGCCTCGATGCCGGAAGAGTATGGCGGGGCCGGCGGCGATTTCCGTCATGAGGCGGTGATCATCGAGCAGCAGCAATGGAAGGGCATCGACGGGTTCGGCATCACGCTGCACAACGCCATCGTCGCCCCATACATCCAGCATTACGGCTCCGAGGAGCAGAAACAGAGATGGTTGCCCAAGCTCGCCACGGGCGAGCTGGTCTGCGCGATTGCGATGACCGAGCCGGGCACCGGCTCAGACCTCCAGAACATCAAGACGACGGCCACCAAGGACGGCAATGGCTACGTCATCAATGGCTCCAAGACTTTCATCACGAACGGCCAGACGGCTGATCTCGTTCTGGTCTGCGCTAAGACAGACCCGGAGAAGGGTGCCAAGGGCATCTCGATTATGGTTGTCGAGACCGAAGAGGTCGAAGGTTTCGAGCGCGGGCGTAACCTTGAAAAGGTTGGCCAGCACGCGGCCGATACGTCGGAGCTGTTCTTCAATGACGTCAAAGTGCCGGCCATGTCACTGCTTGGCGAAGAAGAGGGGCAGGGCTTCATCCAGTTGATGCAGCAGCTCCCGCAGGAGCGTCACATCATCGGCCTGCAGGGCATTGGCATGATCGAGCGCGCGATTGCCGAGACCGTCGCCTATGTAAAACAGCGCAAGGCGTTCGGCGGCACGATTTTCGACTTCCAGAACACCCAGTTCGAACTCGCCGAGTGCAAGACCGAGGCAACTGTTGCCAAGGTCTTCGCGGACCATTGCACCGAGCAATTGCTCAAGGGCGAACTGGATGCATCCACAGCGTCGATGTCGAAATACTGGATCTCTGACCTGCAGTGCAAGATCATCGACCGCTGCCTCCAGCTGCATGGCGGCTGGGGCTACATGGATGAGTATCCCATTGCCCAGATGTACGCCGATGCCCGCGTCCAGCGCATCTATGGCGGCGCGAACGAAGTGATGAAGATGCTCATCGCGCGCACCCTGTAACCTGAATTGAACCGATCCCCTCAAGGAGCCCCCAAATGACAGAAGCATTCGTATATGACGCCGTGCGCACGCCGCGTGGCAAAGGCAAGAAGACCGGCTCGCTGCACGAAATCACAGCGCTGGATCTCGCCTCGCAATCGCTCCGCGCGATCCGTGACCGCAACGAGCTGGACACCTCCGATGTCGATGATGTCGTGCTTGGCTGTGTGTCGCCTGTGGGTGAGCAGGGCGGCGATATTGCCCGCATCGCGGTGCTGAACGCCGACTATGCCGAAACAACTGCAGGCGTGCAGATCGACCGGTTCTGCGCCTCGGGGCTTGAGGCCTGTAACATGGCTGCATCCAAGGTCATGACCGGCGAGGCCGACATGGCCATTGGCGGCGGCATCGAGAGCATGTCGCGTGTGCCCATGGGCGCAGCCGGCGGCGCGTGGTCGTCCGATCCGTCCATCGCGATCAAGTCCTACTTTGCCCCACAGGGCATCGGCGCAGACACGATTGCGACGAAGTACGGCTTCTCCCGTGACGATGTCGACGCCTATGCCGTCGAGAGCCAGAAGCGCGGCGCGAAAGCGTGGGAAGAGGGCCGTTTTTCCAAGTCGATCATCGCGGTGAAAGACCAGATGGGCGGCACCCAGCTCGACCATGACGAGCACATGCGCCCCGATGCGACCATGCAGTCGCTCGCCGCGCTGAACCCGTCTTTCGCCGGTGCCGGCGCTATGGGTTTCGATGAGGTCATCAAGCAGCGCTATCCGGAGCTGGAAGCGATCGATCATGTCCACCATGCCGGCAACTCGTCCGGCATCGTCGACGGCTCATCGGCTGTTCTCTTCGGTTCCAAGGAAATGGGCGAGAAGCACGGCCTGAAACCTCGTGCCCGCATTCGCGCGATGGCCTCCATCGGATCCGAGCCCGGCATCATGCTGACCGGCCCGACCTATGTGACGCAGAAAGTGCTCAAGAAAGCCGGCATGGAAGTTGGCGACATCGACCTCTACGAGCTGAACGAGGCCTTCGCGTCTGTGCCAATGCTCATGATGCAGCTGCTCGACATTCCGCACGAGAAGATGAACGTGAATGGCGGCGCGATCGCATTCGGCCACCCGCTGGGTGCGACCGGTGGGATGCTGCTCGGCACCATGGTCGATGAGCTTGAGCGGTCCGGCAAGGAAACCGCTCTGGTCACATTGTGTGTGGGCGCGGGCATGGGCACCGCCACCATTATCGAGCGCGTTTAGGCAAGCCGGCTGCACCTTCTTCTCCGCTCGCGGCGGAGGGGGCAGCCAAGCTGAAGATGCAACGGGACCAAGACATGCCTGACCAGACCCTGCGTTCCAAGCCGCCCGTGAAAGCGCTTCGCCGTGATGCGGCGGAAACCGAGCGCCGGCTCTGGACACGCCTGCGTCGGCGTCAGGTCAGCGATGCGAAATTTCGTCGTCAGCATACCATTGACGGATATGTCGCTGACTTTGCCTGCATCGCTCTCAAAACTGTTGTCGAGATCGATGGCGCAAGCCACGCGACAGCAGAAGAACAAGCCCATGACGCGCAACGCACCGAGTGGTTTGAATCCCTCGGCTGGCAGGTCATCCGCGTCACCCAGGAAGACGTCCTCAATCAGATTGACGACGTCGTAGATTTTATCGCGCGGTCGCTGCCGTCTTCTCCCGTCTCGGAACCAGATTCTCCGCAGACGGATGAGACGAACGACCCGTGGCTAACAAAGGACTGAATGAAATGAATCTCGAAACGTTCAAATTCGACATCGATGGCGACGGCATCGCACACGCTGTGTTCGACGTGCCGGGCCGCAGCATGAACACGCTGACGGGCAAAGCCATTGCAGACATCATCGCGATCTCCAAAGAGGTTGCCGAGAACGACGCCATCAAGGGCCTCGTCATTTCCTCTGGCAAGCCGAGCGGCTTCTGCGCCGGGGCTGACCTCGGTGAAATGGGCGAGAGTGCAGGTGGCGGTAAGCCTGAATCCGAGATGACTGAGGCCGAGCTGAAGAAAGCCCAGTTCGATCGCGGCTTCTCGCTGAACAAGACGCTTCGTGAGCTGGAAACCTGCGGCAAGCCGGTGGCCTGTGCGCTGAACGGCCTCGCGCTCGGTGGCGGTCTCGAAGTTGCGCTGGCGTGCCATTATCGCGTCGCGGCCAATGACAATCCGAAAATCCAGTTCGGCCTGCCGGAAGCCAAGATTGGTCTGCTGCCGGGCGCTGGCGGTACTCAGCGGCTGCCACGTCTCGTCGGCGTTCAGGCCGCGCTGCCGCTGATCCTTGAAGGCAAGTCCTTCGATGCTGAAAAAGCGCACTCCATGGGCGTCGTGAATGAGCTGACGACGGGCGACAAGACGGTCGAAGCGGCGAAAGCCTGGGTGAAAGCCAATCCTGAAGCGAAAGCGCCCTGGGACGAGAAGACGTTCAAGGTTCCGGGCGGTGTGCCGCATCGCTCCCCGGGGGCCGGTCAGGTCGCGACGATGGCGAACGCCATGCTGCACGCGAAAACCTATGGCAACTATCCGGCGCAGTTGAACATCCTCTCCTGCATCTATGAAGGCATTCAGGTGCCAATCGATGCCGGCCTGCGGATTGAGACGCGCTACTTCATCAACACCCAATCCCGCCCCGAAGCGAAAGCGATGATCCGGTCGCTCTTCCTGTCGACGCAGGCGCTGTCCAAGGGTGCAAGCCGGCCGCAGGGCCATGACAAGTATGAGCTCAACAAGGTCGCCGTGATCGGTGCTGGCCTGATGGGCGCAGGCATCGCGCACGAGCAGGCCAAAGCCGGCATCGAAACTGTGCTTGTGGATGTCTCTGTGGAAAACGCCGAGAAGGGCAAGGCTTACTCCCAACGTCTTGTGGATAAGGCTGTGAAACGCGGGAAGATGACGCAGGAGAAGGGCGATGCTCTGCTCGCGCGCATCCACCCGACCGACAATTATGACGACATCAAAGGCGCTGACCTCGTTGTCGAGGCTGTGTTCGAGAACCCCGAACTGAAAGCCGATATCACCAAGAAGACCGAAGCAGTCCTCGCAGATACCGCTGTCATGGGATCGAACACGTCAACGCTGCCAATTACCGGCCTTGCTGAAGCGTCTGACCGTCCTGAGAACTTCATCGGCATCCACTTCTTCTCGCCGGTCGAGCGGATGGGGCT
>JBCBTR010000078.1:0-9764 GCA_039818545.1 Pseudomonadota bacterium | reverse complement strand
TGATGTAGGCCGCTGTATCGCCGCTGGGGCCCGGCTTGTCATATCGAGACTGACGCCACGCCGCGTTCATATCGATCGAGTCCATGTAGACGATCGGCGCAATAGCATCGAAGAAAGCCAGATCGTCTTCGCCCGTTGAGGCGCGTATCGCATCGGCGAGGGCAACGGACGTCAGCGGGCCCGTGGCAATGATCACGCTGTCCCAGTCTTCCGGAGGCAGCGTGTCAATTTCCTCGCGACGGATCTCTATCAGGGGATGGGCCTCCAGCGCCGCGGTGACGGCGTCGGCAAAGCCGTCACGATCAACCGCAAGCGCGGACCCGGCCGGGACCTGATGAACATCCGCGGTGTTAATGATCAGGCCGCCAGCCCGCCGCATTTCTTCGTGCAGAACACCGACGGCATTGTTCTCGTGATCGTCGGAGCGGAAGGAGTTGGAACAGACCAGTTCGGCTAGTTTGTCGGTCTGATGGGCATCGGTGCCCTTGACGCCGCGCATTTCATGCAGGACGACCTTTACGCCCATGGAGGCAGCCTGCCATGCCGCTTCTGACCCGGCCATTCCGCCGCCGATAATGTGGATAGGTTGATCGCTCATTGAGCCGACATGCGGTCGCGAAACGCAGTGGTCAAGACTCGAGACGCCGCAGCGGCGTAAACGGGTGAGCAAGGGGTTGCTGATGCCTTCGCAAGGTCCGGTATTGGAAACGATACGGGAGTCCTACAAGTTCACAGGTCGGAACCTGCTGCGCGCGCTTCCTTATGCGCTCGCATTCGCCGTCGCTGTGGCGGCGCTCGCGGTAACGTCGACCTCGGCCATGTCGCCCGGTGTCTGGATGATCGTCGTGACGCTGACCGCGCTGTCGGCTTTCGTCCTCGGATGCATTCTCTCCGCCAAGCTTTATGGACTGGCCTTGCGCACAGGCCCGGCTTTTCCGTCGCGCGATGATGTCATCAATCTTGGTTTCGCGAATGGGGCCGTATACGCCTTCTTTGGCATCATAGCCTTCTTCGTCGGTTTTTTTCTGGTGATGCTGCCAGGTATCCTCGTCGCGCAGTCTGGCCTGCTGGATCCTGAAACAGTCGAGACCGACCCGGAGGCCGTCCGGTCTGCCTTCGATGCAGTCATGGCGGGCCCGGCCGGCGTCATCGTTCTGCTGATCGCGCTAGCAGGCGCGGCAATTCTCGGATTCCTGGGCCTGCGTCTTGTCGTCTTTGCCATCGCGACGTTTGCGCGAGGAGAGATCCGTGTGCTCAGCACATGGGACTGGACAACCGGGAGTTTAAGGAAAATCGCGGCGATCTCTGTCGCAACACATGTGCTGCCATTTATCCTGTGTGCTGTGGTCTTTTCGGTCGTGAGCCCGGTGGCGCAGTTCGGGCCGATTGGTCATGGTTTGACTTGGTTCGTAACGACGATGGCGGCGCTTCCGTTTCTGATGACCGGTCATGCCATGGCGACGCGGGTCTACCTGCAAATCGCGCCCAACCTTACTGAAACCCAGCAGGCGACCGCGCGAGCCTGAGCGCTAAGCGGCGCTTTCAGTCTTCTTTCGCGCCCTCGGTTTTGTCGCCTTCTTTGCCGGCGTCGCTTTCTTCTTTGGTTTTGTGGTTTTCTGCGATTTCGACGCCGTGGCTTTCTTCTGGCTGGCGCGGCGTTCATCTTGATGGCGGAAGGTTTCTGCAAGGAACCGACCGGTCCAGCTTTCCTTTACGGCGGCCACATCTTCAGGTGTTCCTTCACCGACGAGCTGGCCGCCGCCATCGCCGCCCTCAGGGCCCAGATCGAGAATCCAGTCAGCGGTCTTCACCACGTCCAGATTGTGCTCGATGACGACGACCGTGTTGCCCGCATCGACAAGTTCGTGAAGCACTTCCAACAGTTTGCGGACATCTTCGAAGTGCAGTCCGGTTGTGGGTTCATCGAGAATGTAGAGGGTCCGTCCGGTGGCACGTTTGGACAATTCCTTGGAGAGTTTCACGCGCTGCGCTTCGCCGCCCGACAGCGTCGTCGCCTGTTGGCCGACCTTGATGTAGGAGAGCCCGACGCGGTTCAGCGTTTCCATCTTGGTGTGGATGGCGGGTACGGCGGAGAAGAACTTCTCGGCGTCCTCAACGGTCATATCGAGCACGTCTGCGATCGACTTGCCCTTGAACTTCACCTCCAGCGTTTCCCGGTTGTAGCGCTTGCCGTCACAGACTTCGCAGGTGACGTAAACGTCCGGCAGGAAGTGCATCTCGATCTTAATCACGCCATCGCCCTGACACGCCTCGCAACGCCCGCCTTTGACGTTGAACGAGAAGCGGCCCGGTTTGTATCCGCGCGCCTTGGATTCCGGCAGGCCGGCAAACCAGTCCCGGATTGGCGTGAAGGCTCCCGTATATGTGGCCGGGTTCGAGCGCGGGGTGCGCCCGATCGGCGACTGGTCGATGTCGATGACCTTGTCGAGGTGCTGCAGGCCTTCGAGGCTCTCATACGGGGCCGGTGCAGCTGAGGCATTGTTCAGCTTCCGGGCAAGCGCCTTGTAAAGCGTCTCGATGATCAGCGTTGACTTTCCGCCGCCGGACACGCCGGTGATGCAGGTGAACGCCGCCAGCGGAATACGGGCATCGACCGATTGGAGATTGTTGCCCGTGGCTCCTTTGAGCCTGATCGACTTGGCTTTCTTTGCAGGACGTCTCCTGGCCGGGATTTCGATTTCACGTGCACCGCTCAGATAAGCGCCTGTGAGACTGTTCTTGTCCTTGACGACAGTCTCAGGCGTTCCCGCCGAGACGACTTCTCCGCCATGAACGCCAGCGGCAGGACCCATGTCGATGACGTGATCGGCGGTCAGAATCGCGTCTTCATCGTGCTCGACGACGATCACCGAATTGCCGAGATCCCTGAGACGCTTGAGGGTTTCCAGAAGCCGCTCATTGTCTCGCTGGTGCAGGCCAATGCTTGGCTCATCGAGCACATAGAGTACGCCCGTCAGGCCCGAGCCGATCTGGCTGGCCAGACGAATGCGCTGGCTCTCGCCGCCGGACAGTGTGCCGGAGGAGCGGGAGAGGGAGAGGTATTCCAGACCCACATCGTTCAGGAATTTCAGCCGGTCATTGATCTCCTTGAGGATTCGCCCGGCAATCTCGTTTTGCTGGTCTGTCAGGCTCTTCGATACCTCGGTGAACCACGTGCCGGCCTCTCGGATCGAGAAGGCAGCGGCATCGGAAATGTCGAGCGGTCCGACCCTGACGGCCAGCGCTTCTGGTTTCAGGCGCTTACCACCACAGGCCGGGCAATCCTGTGCGGATTGGAACTTGCTGATCTCCTCACGTACCCACGCAGAGTCCGTCTCGCGGAAGCGCCGGTCGAGGTTCGGGATGACACCCTCAAAGGTCTTGGTGACCTCGTAGCGACGCATCCCGTCATCGTAGACAAACGCGACTTCGTCATCGCCCGTCCCATGAAGGACGAGGTGCTTGATCTCATCGCTGAGCTTGTTCCATGGCGTTTTGAGATCGAAATCATAATGCCTGGCGAGCGCCTGCAGGGTCTGGGTCTGGTAGGGTGAGGCCTGCTTGGCCCAGGGAGCAATCGCACCTTTCAGGAGCGTCAGGTCGCCATCCGGCGTCACAAGGCTCTCATCGATCTTCAACTGGCTGCCCAGACCATCGCAAGTGGGGCAGGCCCCAAAGGGATTGTTGAACGAGAACAGCCGGGGCTCGATCTCGGGGATCGTGAACCCTGAGACCGGGCAGGCGAAGTTCGCGCTGTAGACAATGCGCTCTGCGTCTTCGCCGTCCTTGACGTCGGCATACTCCGCCACGGCGATTCCGTTCGCGAGTTCGAGCGCCGTTTCAAAGCTTTCTGCGAGACGCTGTTCCATATCCGGGCGGACCACGATGCGATCGACCACAACATCGATGTCATGCTTGAACTTCTTATCGAGCGTTGGCGGGTCTTCGAGTTCGTGAAACTCGCCATCGACCTTTACGCGCTGAAAGCCGCGTTTCAGGAGCTCGGCAAACTCTTTCCGGTACTCGCCCTTCCGGCCACGCACGATTGGCGCAAGCAGGTAGAGCCGTGTCTTCTCGGGAAGCGCCATCGTGCGATCCACCATCTGGGAGACCGTCTGGCTCTCAATCGGCAGGCCCGTAGCAGGGGAATAGGGAATACCGACGCGGGCCCAGAGCAGGCGCATATAGTCGTAAATCTCTGTGACTGTGCCGACCGTGGAGCGCGGGTTTCGACTGGTCGTCTTTTGCTCAATCGAGATCGCCGGGGAGAGCCCTTCAATGCTCTCCACATCGGGCTTCTGCATCAGTTCGAGGAACTGGCGCGCATAGGCCGACAGACTCTCGACGTAGCGGCGCTGGCCTTCTGCATAGATCGTATCGAAGGCGAGTGAGGACTTCCCGGACCCCGACAAACCCGTCATCACAACGAGCTCACCGCGCGGGATATCCACGTCGACATTCTTTAGATTGTGCTCTTTCGCGCCGCGAACGCGGATGAATTTGGATTCGAGTGAAGACATGGAGGGCTTTCGGATCGGGCGAATCGGTTGAACGTGAATGTGTAGTTCAAGTCCAGCTTGACGACCAGAACAAAGCATGAATATTAAGAAATATCAGCCGGGGCTGCCCGCAATTGTGGAAATTGGCTCTCCACACAGCGACAGCAGGCCCCCTAGGCGGTAGCTAAGTCTATCAAATTCGAAAAGCAGCGGTCGGAGCGAACAATGGCAGGATCAGTGAACAAGGTTATCCTTGTAGGAAATTTGGGTGCGGATCCTGAGGTTCGCCAATTCCAGAATGGCGGACAGGTCTGCAATCTCTCGATTGCGACGTCCGAAAATTGGAAAGACAAGTCAACCGGTGAACGCCGTGAGAAAACCGAATGGCACCGGGTCGCCATTTTCTCCGAAGGGCTCGTCCGCGTCGCACAGAGCTACTTGAAAAAGGGTTCCAAGGTTTATCTCGAAGGCCAGCTCGAAACCCGCAAATGGCAAGACCAGAACGGTCAGGACAAGTACACCACCGAGATTGTTCTGCGCGGTTACAACTCCAATCTCACCATGCTGGACGGCCGCAATGAGGGCGCCGGTGGCGGGAAAGGATACGGTCAGGACTCCGTGGCGTATGGTAACCAGGGCGGGGCGCGTCAGATGGACGGCCCGGCACAGGATTTCAGCCAGGACCTCGATGACGAGATCCCGTTTTAGGCTTGCCACAAGCACTCGTAAAAACTGCGATTTACAGGGCCCCGGCGTTTGAATGAAGCGCCGGGGCCTGCTATTGTTTTCCTAATAAAGACGGGCGATTCGAGCCCGCGCAGCTTTTGAGAGCGAATTACCCGTGACTGACGAGACGACACCTCCGGAAGAACCGGAAATCCCGGATATGCCATCTGAAGACGGCATCGATCCGATCGCCATCGAAGATGAGCTGAAAAAGTCCTATCTCGACTACGCGATGAGCGTGATTGTCAGCCGCGCGCTACCTGATGTGCGCGATGGTTTGAAGCCGGTTCACCGCCGGATTTTGTACGCCATGCAGGTCAACGGCAACACGCCGGACAAGCCTTACAAGAAGTCGGCAAACATTGTCGGTGCCGTAATGGGTAACTTCCATCCGCATGGCGATAGCGCGATTTATGACGCTCTTGTACGGATGGCGCAGCCTTTCTCTATGGGCCTGACGCTGGTCGACGGGCAGGGCAATTTCGGTTCGATCGATAATGATCCGCCAGCGGCCATGCGTTACACCGAATCCAGGATGACGAAGTCTGCGCAGTACCTGCTCGCAGATATCGACAAGGACACAGTCGACTTCCAGGACACGTACGACGCGCAGAACAAGGAGCCGATGGTCCTTCCGGCCCAGTTCCCGAACCTGCTGGTCAATGGCGGCTCTGGCATCGCGGTCGGCATGGCGACCAACATCCCGCCGCACAATCTTGGCGAAGTCGTTGATGCGACCATCGCCATGATTGATGATCCGGCGATCGATGATGAGGCTCTTCTTGAGATCGTTCCGGGACCTGACTTCCCGACCGGTGGTTTGATCATGGGTCATGCCGGTTCCCGCAAAGCAATGATGGAAGGCCGTGGCTCGGTCATCATGCGCGCGCGGACCGAGATCGAATCCGTGAAATCCGGCCGTGAAGCGATCATCGTCTCCGAGATTCCCTATCAGGTGAACAAGGCGACGATGGTTCAGAAGATCGCCGAGCTTGTCCGCGATAAGCGGATAGAAGGCATTGCTGACCTGCGCGACGAGTCCGACCGCAACGGCATTCGTGTTGTTGTTGAGATCAAGCGGGACGCGAGTGCAGAAGTCGTCCTGAACCAGCTCTATCGCTTCTCGCCGCTGCAGACGTCCTTCGGCGTGAACATGCTGGCCCTGAATGGCGGCCGGCCTGAACTGTTAAACCTGCGCACAGTCCTGCAATGCTTCATCCGGTTCCGCGAAGAAGTCGTCACCCGGCGCACCAAGCATGAACTCGGCAAGGCCCGCGACCGTGCCCACGTTTTGGTCGGGCTTGCGCTGGCGGTTGCCAACATTGATGAGATCATCGCGATTATCCGGCACTCGCCTGACCCAGCGACGGCACGCGAACGTTTGCTTGAGAAAGCCTGGCCGCAGCAGGATATGGGCCCGCTGATCGACCTGATCGCGGACCGCCGCACCCGACGCGGCGAGGATCCGGAGACGATCTACCTGTCCGACGAGCAGGCTCGCGCGATCCTGAACCTTCAGCTGCACAGGCTGACCGGTCTTGGTCGTGACGATATCGGCACCGAGGCCAAGGGCCTATCCGACAAGATTGCCGAATATCTCGAAATCCTTCGCTCTCGCACGCGGATCATGGACATAGTCAAAAGCGAGCTTGGCGAGGTGCGCGAGAAATTCGCCGTGCCGCGCCGGTCCGAGTTCGCCTTCGCCGACATGGACATGGACGATGAGGACCTCATCGAGCGCGAAGACATGGTCGTCACTGTCACCCATGGCGGTTATGTGAAGCGCACACCGCTTTCGACCTATCGCGCGCAGAATCGCGGCGGGAAGGGGCGCTCTGGAATCTCCATGAAGGACGACGACTTCGTCGTGCGTCTCTTTACGGCCAATACCCACACCGAGATCCTGTTCTTCTCCACGACCGGCATGGTCTACAAGGAGAAGGTTTGGCGCCTGCCGATCGGTGCGCCGCAGTCTCGCGGCAAGGCGCTGGTCAATATCTTCCCGCTCGAGAAGGATGAACGGATTGAATCCGTCATGCCGTTGCCGGATGATGACGAATCCCGCGCGGAACTCGATGTGATGTTCGCTACCCGCTCCGGTGGTGTCCGTCGCAACAAACTGTCGGACTTTGTTCGCGTGAACCGGAACGGCAAGATCGCCATGAAGCCGGATGAAGGCGATGGCATCATTTCCGTGAAAATCTGTTCCGAGAAAGACGATATCCTCCTCACGACGGCGCTCGGTCAGTGCATCCGTTTCGCGGTGACAGATGTTCGCGTGTTCTCGGGCCGCACCTCCTCTGGTGTACGGGGCATTCGCCTCGGCAAGGACGATCAGGTGATCGCCATGGGCGTTCTGCGCCATGTCGATGTCACGCCGGCTGAATCTCGCGCCTATCTCAGGCATGCCGCTGCGATGCGTCGCGCCGCTGAGGGCGAGGAAGAAGAGATCATCGAGGAAGAGACCGATGAGGTGGTCGAAGAGACCGCGCTCAGCCCGGAGCGCATTGTCGAGCTCGGGGCGGCCGAGCAGCTCATCCTCACCATCGCCGACAACGGCATGGGCAAGCGGGCCTCGGCTTACGACTATCGGGTCACCGGTCGCGGCGGCAAAGGCCTGATCGCGCACCGCCTGTCCAAGGGTCAGCGCATCGCCCAGTCCTTCCCTGTGGAAGAAACCGACCAGATCATGCTCGTGACCAATGCTGGACAGCTCATCCGCACGCATGTCGATCAGGTGCGTCAGGCCGGACGTGCCACATCCGGCGTCTGGGTGCTGCGCACAGCAGACGAAGAGCGCGTCGTATCGGTCGCGCGTCTTGTAGAAGACGCGGAAGACGATATTGATGGGGCCGACGGCGGCGAAGGTACGCCAACAGAATAGAAACAAGGCATTAGGCCGGGGAGGATCGCGTGCAACGTGTCGGGCTTTATCCGGGGACGTTCGATCCCCTGACCATGGGTCATATCGATATCATTGGCCGGGCGATGAAGCTCGTGGACCGGCTGATCATCGGCGTCGCTATCAACGAGGCCAAGCGCCCGCTTTTCACGCTGGAAGAGCGTGTAGCGACGGTCGAGCGCGAGATCGGCAGGCTGGCTGCGCCGGGCCTCGCCGAGATTGAGGTTCGCCCGTTCAACAACCTGCTCATGCATTTCGCGGAGGAGTGTGGAGCTCAGGTTCTGGTGCGTGGCCTGCGGGCTGTCTCGGACTTCGAGTATGAGTTCCAGATGACCGCCATGAACGAGCGGCTGAATCCGGATATTGAAACCGTATTCCTGATGGCCGATGTTCAGCATCAGGCTGTGGCATCCAGACTGGTCAAGGAGATTGCGAGCCTGGGTGGCCGCATTTCTGACTTTGTCACAGCCGATGTTGAGAGAGAGTTGCTGGAGAAGTTCCAAAAATGAGTTTTCGCTTTGCTGCGGCTGCGGCCGCATCCATCGCCATGGTGTTCAGCGCCTGCGGGCAGGAAACAGGCGATGACGCGGTGGATCAGCCCGAGGTCACGGTTGAAGCCGCAAAGGCCGACCCTGAGAACTGGCGTGCAGTCGATCCTGAAAATCTTCTCGTATTCGAAACGACAAAGGGCCGCATCCTGATTGAGGTGTTGCCTCAGGCTGCACCCAAACATGCCGAACAGTTCAAGACCATCATCGGTGGCAGCCAGTTTGACGGCACGGTGTTTCACCGCGTCATCGCCGGCTTCATGGCGCAGGGTGGCGACATCTTCGCGCTCAACGGACTGGGTTCGGGCTTGCCCAACATTCCGGGTGAGTTCGATTTTCGCCGCTCGCCAACGGACATGCCGCTCGCTCTGATCGGTGATCCCGCCACGGCGACGCAAGGTTACTATATGGGGTTCCCCATGCAGACGCAGCCTGAACTGCTCGCGGAAATGACCAAAGACAAGATGGTCGACAGCTGGATCCTTCATTGCAAAGGCATGGTCTCGACCGCCCGCACGGATGATCTGAATTCTGCCAACAGCCAGTTCTTCCTGATGCGCGATACCTCGCCTCATCTGGACCGCACATATACAGCATGGGGGCGTATCCTTGATGGCCAGTCGGCTGTCGATACGATCAAGCTCGGCGAACCCGTTGAAAATCCTGATATTTTGCGCACTGCCCGGATTGCCGCTGACCTGCCGGAAGAGCAGCGGCCCTCGGTCTGGGTGCAGCGCACGGACGGGCCTCAGTTTCAGGAAGCGCTAGCGGCTCAGGGCGAGACCCCCATCTGCGAACTGCCACCCGTGCCGACTGTTGTCGAAGGCTAGCGTCTTTCCTTGAACCTCGACCTGTTTGATTTCGACTTGCCAGAGGCGCTGATCGCGCTTCGACCGGCGGAACCGAAGGACTCTGCGCGCCTCCTCGTCGTGCATGGCAACGGTAGGCTGGAAGATCGTAGTGTACGCGACCTTCCGAATCTCGTCGGGCCGGGGGACGCGCTCGTGTTCAACGATACGCGCGTTCTGCCGGCGGCGCTGAAAGGCATTCGCCCGGCGCGCGATGAGAATGGCCGGGATGTCGCGGTTG
>JBCBTR010000077.1:0-9769 GCA_039818545.1 Pseudomonadota bacterium | reverse complement strand
GATGACAGGGCGCGCCGGCGAGGATGTCGTCCTGAAAGTCCCTGTCGGCACACAGATCTTCGAGGAAGACCGCGAGACCCTGATCGCTGATTTGACCGAGATCGGCCAGCGCGTCCTTCTGGCCGAGGGCGGCAATGGCGGCTGGGGCAATATCCGCTTCAAGACCTCCACCAACCGCGCGCCGCGCCGCGCCAATCCCGGTGATCCCGGGGATGAGCGCTGGCTCTGGATGCGGTTGAAGCTGGTTGCCGATGCTGGCCTTGTCGGGCTGCCCAATGCTGGCAAATCGACCTTCCTAAGCGCCGTGACCGCCGCCAAGCCGAAAATTGCGGACTATCCCTTCACCACCCTCTCCCCCGGTCTCGGGGTTGTCGATCTCGGTCAGGGCCGGCGCTTTGTCCTGGCGGACATCCCCGGCCTGATCGAAGGCGCGGCTGAAGGCGCAGGGCTCGGCCATCGTTTCCTCGGTCATGTCGAGCGTTGCCGGGTCCTCCTTCATCTCGTTGACGGCACACAGGATAATCCCGGCGATGCCTACAAGACGGTGCGCGAAGAATTGGTCGGCTATGGCGGTGGCCTCGCCGAAAAGCCTGAGATCGTCGCGATGAACAAGATCGACGCACTCAATGACGAGCTGATCGAGGATCAGGCCCAGCAGCTCGAGGCCGCCTGCGGGCAGAAACCGCTCCTCGTCTCAGGTGTCGCCGGGACCGGCGTCAGGGGTGCCCTTGGCGGGCTCGCCAACCATCTCGACATGCAGGACGCCGCAGCGGAACTCGCCGCTGAGGAAGAAGATGACGGCTGGAGCCCTGAATGACACCGCTCGCCAAGGCCCGACGCATCGTCATCAAGACGGGCTCTGCGCTCATTGCGAGCGGCGGCGAGGCCCGCCATGCGTGGATCGCCCGGCTGGCTGCAGACATCGACGCCCTGCGCAAACGCGGTCAGGAAGTGATCCTCGTCACCTCCGGCGCAATCGCCTTGGGGCGGACCGGGCTTGGCGATACCAGGCCGCGCCTGCTCGAAGAAAAACAGGCCGCGGCCGCGCTCGGCCAACCCCTGCTCATGGCCGCGCTCTCGGCTGCATTCGATCCGCTCGGCATCCGGACGGCACAAGCCCTGCTGACGCTGGAGGATACTGAGCGCCGCCGCCGCTGGCTGAACGCGCGCGCAACGCTGGAAACGCTGCTCGCCGCCGGTGCGCTACCCATTATCAACGAGAACGACACTGTCGCGACCGATGAGATCCGCTATGGCGACAATGACCGCCTCGCCGCGCGTGTCGCGCAAATGATTGGCGCAGACTGCCTGATCCTCCTGTCCGACGTTGATGGCCTCTATACGGGCGACCCCCGCAAGGACGGCGGCGCGACCCATATTCCAAGCCTCGACGCGATCACAGCCGAGCACGACGCGATGGCCGGCGAAGCCAATACCGGCTCAGGCGGCATGGCGACGAAGCTGGCCGCCGCGAAGATTGCCTATGCAGCCGGCTGCGCAACCGCCATCACCGAGGGCGACCGGGATCACCCCGTACTCGCCATGGAAAACGGTGCACGCACCACATGGATCACGCCTGCCGATACGGCCGAGGCCGCGCGGCGGGTCTGGCTGAAAGGCCATCTCACACCCGAAGGCGCGATCAGCGTCGACAACGGTGCCGTCACGGCTCTGCTGAAGGGCTCAAGCCTCCTTCCTGTCGGTGTCACGACAGTCGACGGGCGGTTCGACCGGGGCGCGGCTGTCGCCATTAATGACCCGTCCGGAAAGCTCATTGCCAAGGGTGTATCTGCATATGGCTCAGTTGATCTGGAGAAGATCATGGGTTTGCAAACAGGCGATGTGGAGCGCATCTTAGGCTATAAAGGACGGCCCGCCGTCATCCATCGCGACGATCTGGTTCTGGAGACCTGACATGACGAAACACGAAGCCTTGCCAGACGCCGCGCTCGCGGACGCCATGATGGACATGGGAGCTCGCGCACGCGCGGCTTCCAAAGCCATGGCAATGCGCACGCCAGGCGATCGCTCCCGCGCGCTCACGGCTATGGCGGCTGCGATACGAGCCGCCGAAAGTGACATCCTCGCCGCGAACCAGAAGGATCTGGACATCGGCAGGGAGAAAGACCTCTCCCCCGCACTGATGGATCGCCTCGCGCTCGACGCAGCCCGGATCGAGAGCATCGCCACGGGCCTTGAAGCCGTTGCCGGCCTGCCCGATCCCGTTGGCCGCGAGCTTGCCCGCTGGACGGTGCCCTCCGGCCTCGACATTGCCCGTGTCGCTGTTCCGCTCGGTGTGATCGGCATCATCTATGAGAGCCGCCCGAACGTGACCGCAGACGCTGCTGCGCTTTGCGTTCGCTCCGGCAATGCCGCGATCCTGCGGTGCGGCTCCGAAAGTGCAAACGCATCTGGGGCCATCGCGTCCGCCATGCGAGGGGCCCTCGCCGCGCAGGGCCTGCCCGAAGACGCGATCCAGCTCGTCCCAACAACTGACCGGGCAGCGGTCGGTCATCTCCTTGGCGGCCTCGGCGGACAATTGGATGTCGTCGTCCCACGCGGCGGGCGTGGGCTGGTCGAGCGCGTTCAGGCTGAAGCTCGTATACCTGTCATCGGTCATCTCGAAGGCCTCTGCCACGCCTATGTGGACAAGGCAGCCGACCCAGCCAAAGCCGTCGAGATTGTCCTCAACGCAAAAATGCGCCGGACCGGCATATGTGGCTCGCTAGAGAAACTGCTTGTCGATCGCGCCGCCGCTGCGAACATGTTGCCTTCGATTGCGGAAGCATTGATCGCGGCCGGGTGCGAACTTCGCGGCGATGAGGCCGCCTGCCAGATCGTCCCGGGCATGAAAGCCGCAACGGAAGACGACTGGCGCACGGAATACCTTGCGCCGATCCTGGCGGTGAAAGTCGTGGACGGCATCGACGGAGCCATTGCCCACATCTCCGAATGGTCGTCTGGCCACACTGAGACCGTCATCACCGAGGACGAGACTGTCGCCGAGCGCTTCCTCGCGGACGTCGATAGCTCCATTGTCATGCACAATGCCTCGACACAGTTCGCAGATGGCGGTGAGTTCGGCATGGGTGCCGAGATCGGCATCGCGACCGGACGCATCCATGCTCGGGGACCGGTCGGCGCAGACCAGCTGACCATCTTCAAATACATCGTACGGGGCACGGGCCAGACGCGCCCGTGAACCTGCCCGCGTGACCTCCGGCCCCGTCAAGCTTCCCGGGCCGTCAGCAGGCTTGAAGATCGGTCTGTTTGGCGGGTCCTTCAATCCTGCGCATGAGGGCCACCTGCATGTCGCGGAAACAGCAATGCGCCGGATGAACCTCGACTGGGTCTGGTGGCTCGTGGCACGCGGAAACCCGCTGAAAGAGAGCCATGGCAGTTTTGATGAGCGCCTCGCCTCTGCCGCACGGCTCGCGCAGCATCCACGCATGATCATCAGCGATATCGAAACCCGGCTCGGTGTAAACTACACACGTGACTTGCTGCGCCACCTCAAAAACCGCGCGCCATCTGCGCATTTTGTCTGGATCATGGGCGCGGATAATTTGACCGGTTTTCACCGCTGGGGCGGTTGGCAGGAGATCGCGGAGCAAGTCCCGATCTGCGTGATTGCCCGTCCGGGCGCTGGCCCCTCGGCACGTCTGTCCCGTTTTGCCACCACGTTCAGCCCCGCACGCCATGACAGCTCCAGTGCCACGCGTCTCCCCCTCGCCCACCCGCCAGCCTGGGCCTACCTTACCGCGCCATGGCACCAAGCTTCCTCCACTGCGCTTCGCCGCTCAGCCTCTGCCCGCAATCCTTTCGGGACTGTCAGCTAACGGGTCGCGAAAGCGTCTAGGTGCGCCCGGCAAGCCGTGCTAAGAATTGAAACCAATAGAAAGAGGATCAAAGCCCTGCCTGTCTCACATGAGCGGTCCACAAGCGCCGCTTCCGAAGCCCAAGCAAGCGTCGAACAACTCGCCGAAGCCGTCATCGCCTCACTGGAGGACGACAAGGCTGAAGAGCTTCTCGTCATCGACCTTGAGGGGAAATCCTCCATCGCAGATCAGATGATCATCGCTTCCGGGCGGTCAGCGCGGCATGTGGCTTCGCTGGCTGATCATGTCGTGCGCCGGATGAAGGAACTCGGCACAGGCCGTGCGCGTGTGGAAGGCCTGCCCAATGCAGACTGGGTCCTGATCGATACGGGCGACATCGTCGTTCACATCTTCCGCCCGGAAGTGCGTGCTTTCTACAATCTGGAACGCATCTGGGGCGAAGACGCGAGCAGTCACGCCCGCGAGCACTGATCCGCGCTTGAAACTGCACATTATCGCCGTCGGCCAGATGAAGTCAGGGCCTGAGCGAGCGCTGTTCGACGACTACGCCACGCGTTTCCGAAAGTCAGGCAAGCAGCTCGGCTTTCGCGGCCTCTCTGAAATCGAAGTGTCCAGTGGCGGCGGGCTTGAAGCCGAAGCTGAACGGCTCATCGCGAAAATCCCTGCAGGGGCACGTGTCCTGAGGCTCGACGAACAAGGCCCCGAACTCCGCTCAAGGGCCTTCGCGCGCGACATCGCCAGCTGGCGGGATGCCGGGGACGGCGATCTTGTTTTCCTGATTGGCGGAGCCGAGGGCTATGGCGAGGCGATCAAGGCCGCAGCCCCGGATACGCTGTCATTCGGGCTCGCCACATGGCCGCATAAGCTGGTGCGCGCGATGCTCGCCGAACAGCTGTACCGGGCGGCATCAATCCTCGCTGGGACGCCTTATCACAAGGCCTGAAACAAACGACCCCCGCGACGGGCGAACCATCGCGGGGGCCTCCTAACTGGCGTCGCCTTTCGGCGTGGGAGGGGGAGGAAAGCCGCCAGCAGGGTCTTGTCAGCGATTAGCCTGCAAAGAGCGAGGGCGACGGGGCAAGCGCCAGCGAAAGCGCGGTCAAAGCCAGAACTGCCATGAAGCCGATCGTCATGCTCCGGGAGATGATGTGATTGGCCTGCATTGGTCGGTTCCTTGCCTGTCCTGCGTCTCGTTCTGAGGGGTATATGGACGCTGTTATCTGTGAGTACGACTGTCGATCCGGAATAGGGTTCATACGCGGCTTGCATTAGGCGATTTCCGGGCGCGCCTGCCATGGCATCGCCTTATTCGCTTGGCTTGAAGTGAACGCACGAGGCCGCTACGGGTTCCTGCCGGATGAAGAGGGGTGCCATGAGGGACTTTTTGAAGATTTATGGCCCGCTGGCTGTCATCGCTTTCATCGGCATGATCATCGCTCTTCGCAGCATCGACCCCGCTCCGCCCAGCACTGTCACCTTTGCGGCCGGAAGTTCCGGCGGGGCCTACTATGCCTACGCTGAGCGCTACGCCGCGCTGATGCGCGAGGAAGGCGTCGAGGTCGAGCTTATCGAAACGGCCGGCTCGCTACAGAACCTCTCTCTTCTGGCGGTCGGCGACGCATATATCGGCCTCGTTCAGGGGGGCATTGCCGACAAGCGGGCAGATTTGACCCTGCAAACGCTGGGCGGGCTATTCTACGAGCCCTTCTGGGTGTTCGTTCGTGCAGATGTCAGCGCGGATCACTTTGGAGACTTGCGGGACAAGCGCCTTGGAATTGGGCCGGAAGGATCCGGCACGCGCGCGCTTGCGCTCGACCTCCAGTCAGAATGGAAGGGTGAGTGGCGTGAAGCCTCGAGAGACACGCTTGCCGGGTCAGGGGCCGCGATGGCACTGCTCGCCGGAGACCTCGACGCTGCCGCCTTCTCGGCCTCGATCGATGCCCCCTATATCGGGCAACTCCTGTCATCACCCGATGCGACCCTAATGACCTTCGACCGCGCCCCCGCCCTCGGGCGGCGCTCGCCTGCCCTCGCGCCGGCAACGCTTTTGCGCGGCGTTGTGGATGTCGGCGAAGACATTCCATCGCAAGACGTTCCGCTCATCGCGCCGGTCGCGCAACTGACCGTTCGCGACGATCTCCACCCCGCGATCCAGTCACTCCTGCTGACCTCGGCAACGCGCATCCATGGTGAAAGCTCCCTCCTCGCCCCTGCAGGCACATTCCCGGACGGGCGCTTTATCGATCTCGACCTGTCGCCCGAAGCGCGCCGCTACTATGAACGCGGTCCTTCGGCGCTGCGCCGTTACTTTTCTTTCAGCGTCGCCAACTTCCTGGAGCGTGCCTGGATCCTGCTTATCCCGCTGCTCACCCTCCTGATCCCTCTGGTGCGGCTCGCCCCGCCTGTCTATCGCTGGCGCGTACGGCGCAAAATCTATGTCTGGTACTCAGACCTGCGGGAACTCGAAGCGCAGGGCCGCAGCGCCAGGACGGGTCCGGACCGCGACATTGTCAGCCAGCAACTCGACCGACTGCAAGAAGAGGTCGGCAGGGTCGATGTGCCGCTTTCCTACACGGACGATCTCTATCGCCTGAGAAATCACATCTCCTTTGTCCGCGACCTGCTCGGCGGGCTCAGCCCCGGCCCGGCTGCCCAGCCAGCGGACAGTTAGAAACTTTGTCGACTTTCTTCAGGTGAAGCAGGTGAAACCACCAGCAAGGCGCGCTAACACGGTATGTGTTCTGGAGGAGAGAGACATGGCAAAGCGTATCGGGTTTGGTTTGGCAGCCCTGATTTTGGCGGGGTGCCAGTCATCGGTGGTCCGGGACATTCCCATACTGAGTGAATTCGTCCCTCCGAGCAGCGCGGTCGAAGCGCTGAACGAGTACTATCGCGACTTCCCCGAAGCCAATCTCCCCGTCGCCCCTGCAGGTAAGCCGCTTCCGACGAGCACGACGCCGCTGACCCGCATTCTTGTTGGCTCCTGCAATGACGAGGAAAAATACAGCCCTGCCCTCGCACGGATTGCTGAAGAAGACGCCGATCTCTTCCTGATGGTTGGCGACAATGTCTACGGCGACCGCGATGGCCGGGCTTACGTTAACAACCAACCCGAACTCGATGAGTTGCGAGAGTCCTTCTACGAGCTGGCCCTGCGCGATGAATTCAAGGCCGTCCGCGCAAAGCATCCGATGATGGTGGCGTGGGATGATCATGACTATGGCGAGAATGATGGCGGACGCAGCTTTGCATTCCGCGTCCTCGCCGAAAAAATCCACGAGACGTTCTGGGGCCTGACCGACCAGGATGTGGGCGCATGGCCCGGCACGTATCATGCGCGCATGTTCGGCCCGGAAGGCCAGCGCACGCAGATCATCGTCCTCGACACGCGCTACTTCCGCTCCGACCTGACGCCCACCGATGAGTGGGGCGTAGCAGGCAAGGAACGCTACATCCCGGCACCGGAAGCCCAGATGCAGGATATGCTTGGTTCGCCGCAATGGACATGGTTGCAGAACCAGCTCGTCAAACCCGCTGACCTGCGCCTGATCGTTTCTTCCATCCAGATCATTCCGGACGTGCATGGCTGGGAGTCCTGGGACAAGATGCCGACGGAGCGCGCTTATCTCTATGATCTGATCGAGCGCACGAATGCGAACGGCGTCGTCTTCGTATCCGGAGACCGCCACACCTCCTTCCTCTATCGCCATGATGAAATCCTGCCCTATCCGGCCTACGAACTGACGGCTTCGTCACTGAACGTGTCCTTCTCTGAAACGAGCGAAGAACGCGACGTCGCCCAGCTCGGTGACGGCTACGCGCCAGAGAATTTCGGATCGCTCTCCATCGACTGGGATGCAGGCACCGTTGATCTCGCTATCCATGACGTTGAAGGCGTCACGGTCCGCGAGACGACCGCCACCTTCCGCTAGTCACAAGCCGGCGGAGCGAGGACGATGTTCGCTGATTACAGGAATGTCTTCGCCATCATCGTTGGTGTTGGGATCCTGCAACTGGCCGGCGGACTCCTTGGTCTTCTTGCCCCGCTTGGCCTCAGCGCGCTTGGGGTCGACGCTTTCGCGATTGGCCTGATCGCAGCGGTTCACGCCGCCGGCTTCATGGCCGGGGCCGCCACTGCACCGGCCGCCATTACCGCCTTTGGAAACATCCGGGTGTTCTCAGCTGCGGCGGCGCTGGCAGCGGCCGGCGCGCTCCTGATGCAGTTGTTTCAGGACCCGGCCGCCTGGACCCTCATCCGGATCGTCCATGGGGCCGGATTTGCGTGGATGTTTGCAAGCGCTGAGGCCTGGTTGTCTCAGGCCACGCCGGCGCGCAATCGCGGTGCTGTCACCGGGTTCTATCATGTGGTGGCAAAAGCGGCCCTGCTGATTGGGCCATTCTTCGCCGCCGGTGCCGTCGCCCTTGATGCCAGCGCCTATCTATGGTGCGGCCTCTTTCTGGCCCTGTCCCTTGCGCCGATGTGCCTGACACGGCGCGGAGAACCACCCCATCCTGAGACAGCTCCGCTCTCGCTTGCCAATCTCTTCAAACTCGCCCCGGCCGCCGTCATTGCAGCCTTCATGGCGGGGGTCATCAATTCGGGCACGCTATCGCTCCTGCCTGTCTTCGCTGTTCGGATGTCACCGGGCATTGATCTGGCGACGCAGGCAGCAGCCTTCGCGATGGCAGCAGTCTGGCTTGGCGGGCTTCTCACCCAATGGCCAGCGGGACGCATATCGGATCATGTTGATCGCCGGCTGGTCGTCGCGATCATGGCAGGAGTATCTGCCATCGCGGCGTTGCTGATCGGCCTGATGACAGGTCACGCGCCTTACGCGCTAATGCTCGGCCTGCTCGCGCTCTGGGGCGCCGGCTCGCTCTCTTTCTACGGGATCGCGGTGGCCCATGCGATTGATCGCTCCACGACCGAGCAGATCGCGCGCGTCATGTCCGGACTGCTATTTGTCTGGGCCGCAGGTTCAGTTGTCGGTCCGCCACTCTCTGGCCTCGCCTTCCGGTCTCCGCTCGGCCCCGGCGGCTTGTTCATCCTCGCCTCCGCGCTCAGCGCGTTCGTGGCCATTGCGATGCTGACCCGGCGTACCCAGCGCGACCAGACAGAGTCCGCCAGTCAGGAAAGATGGGAGATCGCGCAGCCAACCTCCGTCGCAGGGGCCGATATCGACCCAAGAAGTTAGTAAAAGCGGGAAATTCGGGGCTGGGTTCGGCTTGCTGGACCCAGCCGGTTGCTTGGCCGTGCGTGCTTGTTATAAGCGCCCTAGCAGGCAGCGCGATTCATCGCTGCCAAGAAGCGGTGCAAAGAGGCTCCCCCCTAATGAATATTCACGAGTATCAGGCGAAAGCCGTCCTGAAATCCTTCGGCGCGCCTGTCGCCGATGGAGTCCCGGTCCTTTCAGAAGGCGATATCGAAGCTGCGGTAAACGCACTTCCCGGGCCTCTATGGGTCGTGAAAAGCCAGATCCACGCCGGTGGCCGCGGCAAGGGCAAGTTCATCGAGCCAGCAGCTGGCGAAAAGGGCGGCGTTCGCCTTGGTTTTTCCAAGGATGAGGCCATCGCTCACGCCAGGGCGATGCTCGGCAATCACCTCGTGACCGCGCAGACCAATGCAGACGGCAAACAGGTCAACCGCCTCTATATCGAAGATGGCGCGGATATTGACCGCGAGCTCTATCTCTCAATGGTCGTAGATCGCGCCAGCGGCGCTCCGGCTTTCGTCGCATCGACCGAAGGCGGCATGGACATTGAGGAAGTCGCCCACAGCACGCCTGAGAAAATCCTGAACCTGGCAATCGATCCGACCACGGGGGTCACGGAAGCAGATGCCGCCAAGCTGTGCGATGCACTGAAGCTCGATGGCAAGGCCCGCGAAGACGGCATGACCCTCTTCCCGATCCTCTACAAAGCCTTCACCG
>JBCBTR010000076.1:0-10004 GCA_039818545.1 Pseudomonadota bacterium | reverse complement strand
GCGGCGTTCTCGCTATGAGACGCCGCGGCGGAATGGTGGAAGACATTCAGGAGTTGTCAGGGCTCGTCCGCACGCAAACGGGCATGGCGCTGGCGCTGACGGTGCTGATCATCTCGATTTCCGGTTTCCCGCTGGCCGTTGGCTTCCTCGGCAAGCTGGCGCTACTGGAAGCCGGTCTGGATGCCGGGCTGCTGCCGCTTGTGATTATCCTGATCCTCTCCTCGGTTGTCGCGTTCGGCTACTATCTGCGGCTCATCCTGATCATGTGGGTGAACGAGCCGAAGGAAGCCTTTGAGCGCGTCGATGGCTCGGTGATGTTCGTCATCACAGCGACTGCGCTGCTGACAATCGCGCTCTTCGTGTTCATCGCGCCGTTTGACCGCGCCATTGACGTCGCCGCTGCGGGCCTGCTCGGGTGAGCACGCACTGGCCGGTCATCTGGCACGACAGTATCGACAGCACGAACGAAGAGGCCAAGCGCCTTGCGAGCGCTCCGGGCTTTACCGATCAATGGATCGTCGCGCGGGAACAG
The DNA here is from genome assembly GCA_039818545.1 of Pseudomonadota bacterium. Lineage (GTDB taxonomy): Bacteria > Pseudomonadota > Alphaproteobacteria > Caulobacterales > Hyphomonadaceae > JANQQC01. The sequence goes on along the minus strand of JBCBTR010000076.1, from coordinate 9,472 downwards.
ACTGCGGGGCGGGGCCGGCTTCAGCGCGAATGGAAGTCGCCCATTGGGAACCTCTTCAACACGGCGCTGTTTCGTGAGCCGGGAGGGGTTGAGGTCGCCGTCCGCATTCCGTTTGCTGCTGCGCTCGCAACCGCCGATGTCGTCGGCTCTTTCGCGCCGAACGCTGACATCAAGCTGAAATGGCCCAATGATGTGCGGATCGAGCGTGCCAAAGTGTCGGGGATTCTCATAGAAACAGGCCGTCAGGGCGAGACCTTCTGGGTCGCCGCCGGTATTGGCATCAATGTGACGCATACGCCGGCCGGTGCTGGCCAGCAGGCCGTATCCATCGCCGAACTGCGCGGCGACAGCGCGGTGACGGCAGAGATGGTCCAGCAGGCGCTTCGGGAGTTCCTCTCGGCCCGGATCGAGCAGGCGAGAACGGACTTTGCGGCGACGCGCGAAGACTGGCTGGCGCGTGCTGAAGGGCTCGGCGAAACCGTGCGGGTCAAAAGCGTTGCGGAGCCCGTCGAGGGTGTCTTCGAGACGCTGGCAGAGGATTGCGGCCTTGTGCTGCGTTTGCCTGATGGCGAGCGACGCACCATAAGGGCCGGTGATGTATCATTGATCGGGGATGCGGGCTGATATGCTGCTTGCGATTGACGTAGGAAACACCAACACGGTTTTCGCTGTCTACGATGGCGAGAACTGGATTGCGCAATGGCGCAGCGCAACCGACGCCACGCGGACGGCTGACGAGTATGCTGTCTGGTTGAGCCAGCTCTGCCAGCTCGATGGTGTGCCAATGAAGGAGTTCAGCTCCTGCATCATCTCGACCGTGGTGCCGCAGGCGCGGTTCAACTTCCGCAACCTTGCGCGGCGTTATCTCAATGTTGATCCGATGTTTATCGGGGAAGAGGGCGTGGATCTCGGCGTGCCGATCCGCATCAAGCGCCCGGAACAGGCGGGGGCTGACCGCCTCGTCAATGCCGTTGGCGCGCATGTTCAGTATCCAGGTGCGCTGGTTGTCGTAGATAGCGGCACGGCCACGACATTTGATGTGGTCGGGGCCGATGGTGGCTTCGAAGGTGGCATCATTTCCCCCGGCATCAACCTGTCACTCCGCGCGCTGCATGATGCGGCTGCGAGCCTGCCACGCATTGCGATCGAGCGGCCGCCGTCCGTGATCGGCAAAGACACGGTCAGCGCGATGCAATCGGGCATCTTCCTCGCTTATGTAGACCTGATCGACGGCCTGATCCGTCGGATCAAGAAGGAGTATGCCGAACCAATGACCGTAATTGGTACGGGTGGCGTAGCGTCACTTTTTGAAGACGTGAGCGAGGAGATCGATGTGTTCGACTCTGATGTCACGATCCGCGGGCTTCTCGAAATTCATAACCGAAACAAACCGAGCTGATATGGCGCGCAACGAAACGCCGGAACTCGTCTTCCTGCCGCTTGGCGGTTGCGAAGAAATCGGGATGAACCTGAACGCCTATGGCTACGGCCCGGCGCATGATCGTACATGGATCCTTGCTGATGTCGGCGTGACGTTTGGCGACGAGTCTACGCCCGGCGTGGACCTCATCATGGCTGATCCGGAATACCTGATCGGTGAGAATATCGCCGCTATCTTCATGACTCATGCGCATGAGGATCATATCGGTGCGGCTGGGCTTCTATATCCGCGCCTGAAAACACGCGCGCCAATTTATGCCACACCTTTTACAGCTGAGCTGCTCAACCCGAAACTCGAAGAACGCGGCGTCAATCCGTCCATCGTCGAAGTCGTTCCGATGGGATCGACCATCGAGGCGGGGCCGTTCTCTGTCCGCTATGTTCGTCTGACCCATTCGATCCCCGAGCCAACGGCTTTGGCGATTACCACCCCTGAGGGCGTGATCCTTCATACGGGCGACTGGAAGATCGACCCGGACCCGGTGATTGGCGATGGCATCGACATCGAAGCGCTGGAAGCGCTTGGCGACGACGGTGTGCTCGCCATGGTTTGCGATTCCACGAATGTGTTTGAAGAGGGCGAGGCGGGCTCCGAGGCGACGGTTGCCGAGGCACTGAAAGGCGTCATCGCCGCCCAGACGGGCCGCGTCGCTGTTACGACCTTTGCGTCCAATGTTGCTCGCGTCAAAAGCATCGTTGAGGCCGCGACAGCATGTGGCCGCAGCGTCTGTCTCGTCGGTCGATCCATGCACAAGGTGACGCGCGCCGCCAAAGCTGTCGGCATGCTGGCCGACGTCGCGGACTTCGTGGACGAGGAAGACGCCGGAAAGCTTCCAGATGAGTCGATCCTGTTCCTATGTACAGGCAGTCAGGGCGAACCACGCGCGGCCCTGTCACGCATTGCCCGGAACGATCATCGCAACATCGCGCTCTCCAAAGGAGATACCGTCATTTTCTCGTCGCGGGTTATTCCCGGCAATGAGAAGGGCATCTTCGAGATGCAGAATGCCTTCGCCGACAAAGGCGTGCGCCTGATCACCGACCGGATGACGGAGGAGCCGATCCATGTCTCGGGCCACCCCTGCCGCGATGAGCTTCAGCGCATGTACCAATGGGTGCGACCACGCATTTCGGTGCCGGTGCACGGAGAACGCCGCCACACGCTTGAGCATGCGATTTTCGCAAAGTCGCTACAGGTCTCAGAGGCCGTCAGCCCGCGTAATGGCGAACTCGTGCGGCTTGCGCCCGGCCCGGCGGAAGTCATCGACAGTGTTCCAAGCGGCCGCTTGATGCTGGATGGCGGGCAGTTGGTGCCCGCTGACGGGGCCGCTATGATTGAGCGTCGTCGTCTGTCTCACTCCGGCTATGCGCATACGAGCGTCACGCTGGATGAAGATGGTACGCTTGTAGATGGACCCGTCGTTGTCGTGCGCGGGTTTTCCGAAGCCGATGGCCGTCCGGCAGATGAGTCGCTGGAAGAACTGGACGAGGCTGCCGAGCGCGCGCTTGATAAGATGAAGCGCCGCAATCGCACCGATGACGAGGCCGTCGAGCGAGAGATTGGCCGGGCTGTCAGACGAGCCGCGGAACGTGTTTTCGGACGTCGACCCATTATCGACGTCACCATTATGAGGATTTGAACCATGAGCGACTTCAAGATTGGCGCGCTGAACCATGTCGGTGTTGCGGTACCGAGCATTCCTGAAGCCATCGAGACCTATCGCACCCTTTACGGCGCGACTGAGATCACCGAGCCGTTCGACATGCCGGAGCAAGGCGTGAAAGTGTGCTTCGTGAACCTTCCCAACTCGCAGATCGAGCTGATCGAGCCGCTCAACGAGCAGTCGCCCATCCACAACTTCATTGAGAAGAACCCGAAGGGTGGCCAGCACCATGTCTGCTTCGAAGTGGAAGACATTCACGTTGCCAAGCAGGAAATGGAAAGCCGGGGCGCTACAGTTCTCGGTGAACCACGCATAGGGGCCCACGGAACACTCATCATCTTCGTTCACCCGAAGAACTCCAATGGTGTGCTGATAGAGCTCATGGAAACACCGCGCGGCGCGCACTAGGTCAACGCAATGGGCTTATTTGAACTTGCGGTGATCTTCGTGATCTCCTGGTGGATCGCATTCTTCATCGCGCTGCCGATTGGTATCCGCGGCCAGTACGAAGATGGAGGCGTCACGCCGGGTACCGAGGAGGCTGCCCCCAGCAATCCTGCGCTGAAGAAAAAGGCGATCTGGGCAACGATGGGGGCCGTTGGCGTCACCATCGCCGCATTCGCGGCATACAGCCTGTTTCTTGCGGGCCTGTAATCGCCTAAGCCTGTCTTCGATTCATAATCTGGAGCGCGCGTTCTCATGCGTCTTTCGAAGTATTTTCTGCCTGTTTCCAAGGATGTGCCCGCGGATGCAGCGATCGTCTCGCACCAGCTGATGCTGCGGGCGGGCATGGTCCGCCAAAACGGACCAGGCATCTATTCGTGGCTGCCGCTGGGCCATCGCGTGCTGCGCAAGATCGAACAGATCGTTCGTGAGGAAATGGACCGCGCCGGCGCGGTCGAAATGCTGATGCCGACGCTGCAACAGGCAGACCTCTGGCGGGAATCCGGTCGTTATGACGATTACGGTGCGGAGATGCTGCGCATTACCGACCGGCACGAGCGCGACATGCTCTACGGCCCAACCAATGAAGAGCTGATCACGGACGTGTTTCGCAGCTACGTGAAGAGCTATCGCCAGCTGCCGCTGAACCTTTACCACATCCAGTGGAAGTTCAGGGATGAGATACGCCCCCGGTTTGGTGTGATGCGCGGCCGCGAGTTCCTGATGAAGGACGCTTACTCCTTCGACATTGATGCCGATGCCGCGCGGCGGTCCTACCAGAAGATGTTCTGCGCATATCTCAACGCGTTCGACCGTATGGGCCTGACGGCGATCCCCATGAAAGCCGACCCCGGCCCGATCGGCGGCGATCTGAGCCACGAATTCATCATTCTGGCTGACACAGGCGAGAGCGCGGTTTTCTGCGATAAGGCGCTGCTCGACATTCCGGCCCCCGGCGGCGATCTCGATTTCGAAAGCGACCTGACGGCTGAAGTCGAAAAGCGGACGCAGTACTACGCGGCGACCGAAGAAAAGCACGACGAGGCTGCATTCGAAGCGCTCCCGAAGGATCAGCAGGTTGCCGCACGAGGGATCGAAGTCGGCCACATTTTTTACTTCGGCACCAAGTATTCAGAGCCAATGAATGCGGCGATCCAGACCAGCGATGGCGACAAGGCCCTGATCCATGGCGGCTCCTACGGGATTGGCGTGTCGCGCCTTGTCGGCGGCATCATCGAAGCCAGCCATGACGATAAAGGCATTGTCTGGCCGGACGCGGTGGCTCCGTTCAATGTTGGTCTGATCTCGCTTCGTCCAAAGGATGAAGCCGTCGCTGCGGCCTGCGAGGAAGCCTACGCAGCGCTCACAGCCGCGGGGCTAGATGTGCTCTATGACGAACGCGATGAGCGCCCCGGAGCCAAGTTCGCAACGATGGAGCTGATCGGCCTGCCATGGCAGATGACGATCGGCCCGAAAGGCGTTGAAAAGGGTATTATTGAGCTGAAGCGCCGCGCAACGGGTGACACATCCGAGGTGCCTCTGGTTGAGGCGCTTGCCATGATCAAAGGCGGCCAGTGAGCAAGACGGACTCCACTTCTGCACCCTTCGGTGCCTTTGAACGCACGCTCGCCTGGCGTTATCTGAGGGCGCGCCGCGAGCATGGCGGAGCCTCGCTCATTTCGATCATTTCTTTTGTCGGGATCGCACTAGCCGTCTGGGCACTGATCACGATCATGTCGGTGATGGGCGGTTTCCGCGCCACGCTCCTCGACGCGCTCCTCGGCGGTCAGCCCCATGTCTACGTGTCCACGACACAGCTAACGCAGGAAGATGCTGACGCCGTCGCCGCGCAGATCCGCGACGTTCAGGGCGTCATCACGGTCACGCCTTACATCGAGGAGACCGTGCTTGTGACCCATAATGGCCGCAGCAATGGAGCGCTTGTGAAGTCGATTCCAGCCGAGTCGCTCGCCAGCCAGCCTTTCATCCCCGATGACGGTGAAACGGCCTACGCCGCAGGCTTCGGTGAGGGCCGCAAGGGCGGAAATGTCATCCTGATGGGGGCGTTTCTCGCTGCCGATCTCGGCGTTCTGCCCGGAGACACCGTCAATCTCGTCGCCCCGCAGGTGAATGCAACGATTGGGGGGTCGACCCCGCGAAACAAGAACTACGTGGTCGGCGATGTGTTCAAGACGGGCAGCGTCGAACTCGACAAGGCTTACATCTTCATGCCGCTCGAGCAGGGGCAGGTCTTTTTCAAGTATCCTGACAGCTATGAGTTGCTCGATATCCGCTTGCGTGATCCAGAAGCGAGCGATGCGGCGATGCAGCGAATCTTTAGCACGGTCGCGCAGCCGCTGCGCATATTCGACTGGAAGAACCAGCGCGCCAGCTACCTGAATGCGCTGAATATCGAACGCATGATGATGATGATCGTGATGATGATCCTCGTCAGCATCACGGCGCTGAACATCATCACGGGTGTCGTCATGCTCGTGAAGAACAAGACCCGCGATATCGCCATCCTCCGCACGATCGGTGCGGGCCGGACGGCCATGATGCGCGTCTTTCTGATGGTGGGCGCAACGCTCGGCATGGCGGGTGCGCTCACGGGCCTCGTCCTCGGCCTGCTGACGGTTCTCAATATCGGAGCGGTCGAAGCTTTCCTGAACACGGTCGTTGGCCTGTTTGGTGGCGGACGCATCTTCGATGCTGACGTTTACGGGCTCGAAGGCCTGCCGGCAGACCTCGATGTGGGTATGGCCATCTTTGCCACCGTCTGGGCAATTGCCATGTCAGTTGTGGTGACGGTCTGGCCGGCATGGCGGGCTGCAGACCTCGATCCTGTCGAAGCGCTGAGGTTCGAGTGATGACGGCCGTTCTAGAACTACGCGCTGTTGATCGGCATTATGCGTCCGGCGCGCGAAAGCTGAGTGTGCTCGAGGGTGCGGACCTGTCGCTGAACGCTGGCGAACTCGTCGGTCTCGTCGGCCCGTCCGGCTCCGGCAAGTCGACGCTGCTGCACACGGCGGGATTGCTGGAGAAACCGGAAGGCGGGCAGGTGTTTCTGGAGGGTGAGGATTGTCTTGCGCTCAGTGATCGACAGCGCACGGGCCTGCGTCGCAGCAAGCTCGGCTTCGTCTACCAGTTCCACCATCTTCTGCCCGAATTCAACGCGCGCGATAACATCGCCATGCCGTTGATGATCTCCGGCGTGAACCGGCGTATCGCTCGGGGTCGGGCCGACGCCCTGCTTGAAGAGCTGGGTCTCGTGGACAGGGGCGGGCACCAGCCGGCTCAACTCTCTGGCGGCGAGCAACAGCGTGTCGCCATTGCCCGCGCCCTCGTCAACGATCCGCGTCTTGTCATCGCCGATGAGCCAACAGGCAACCTCGATCCGGCTACGACGGAGCGTGTCTTTGCATCCCTCATCAAAATGGCGCGCGATGAAGGCGCGGCCGTGCTGGTTGCCACGCACAATATGGCCCTGATCAAGCACATGGACCGCGTCCTGACGCTGAAGGACGGAAAACTCACAGACTTCACCGGCTAGTCGCTTTGTCGGCGGGCCCGGCTCCGGCATAATCTAGGTATGAGTCGCTCGCCCTTTATTCATCTCGCCGTGCGGACGAGCTTTTCGCTGCTCGAAAGCATGATCACGCCGAAATCACTGTCCCGGTGGACGATCTCGGAAGCCATGCCCGCCGTGGCGGTGACCGACCGCAACAATCTGTTCGGGGCGCTCGAAATCGCGGAGACCCTTAGCGGTGTCGGCGTTCAGCCGATCATGGCCTGCTGTTTCGATGTTCAGGGCGAGGATCTTCGCGAAGATCCGACGCGCCTGACGCTCTATGCCCAGAACGAGGCCGGGTATCGTCGCCTGATGGCCTTGTCGTCGCTGGCCTATCTCGAATCCGAGAATGGTATTCCGGTCCTCGCGCGCTCGCACGTGTTCACCGACACAGACGGGCTCATCCTGCTGACAGGCGGGGCGGAAGGGCTTGTTGGGCGGCTCGTAGCGAAGGGCAAAATCGAGGAGGCGGCTGAGGAGCTGCAGGGGCTCGCGCGCGCTTATCCCGGCCGTGCCTATGTCGAGATCACGCGCCATGGTTCTGCGGCAGAGATCGCAACCGAAACGGCCATGGTCGAGCTTGCCTACGCCCACGACCTGCCACTCGTCGCGACGCATGATGCCCGCTTCATGAAGGAAGAAGATGCCGGCGCGCACGATGCGATGATGTGCATCGCGAACAGCGAGTATCTCGGTCAGGATGACCGTCAGCGCGTCGAGGCATCGCAGTATCTGAAGACCGCGGCTGAGATGGAGCTTCTCTTCGCTGATCTCCCGGAGGCAATTGCCAATACCGCTGAGATCGCAACCCGCTGCGCCGTGAAAGCTGAAACCCATGCACCGATCCTGCCGAACTTCGGTGACGGCTCTCGGTCTGAGATCGAGGAGCTTCGCAAGCAGGCCGAAGACGGCCTCGAAGGACGCCTGGCCGCCGCCGACCAGCTTTACGCGGATCGCGAAACCTACTCGGAGCGACTTGCCTACGAACTCGGCGTTATCGAGAATATGGGGTTTCCCGGCTACTTCCTGATCGTTTCGGACTTCATCAAGTGGGCCAAGGAGCAGGGCATCCCCGTCGGGCCGGGCCGTGGGTCGGGTGCTGGCTCCCTTGTGGCGTGGTCACTGCTGATCACCGATCTTGATCCACTCCGGTTCGACCTTCTGTTCGAGCGCTTCCTGAATCCTGAACGGGTCTCGATGCCGGACTTCGACGTCGACTTCTGTCAGGAGCGGCGCGGCGAGGTCATCCGTTACGTGCGGGACAAGTACGGCGCGGACTCGGTCGCCATGATCATCACCTTTGGCACGCTGCAGGCGAAGGCTGTTGTGCGGGATGTCGGGCGAGTGATGCAGATGTCCTACGGGCAGGTGGACCGGCTCGCCAAGCTGATCCCGTTCAATCCGGCCAACCCCCCCAAACTACAGGACGCAATCGACGACGAGCCCAAGTTCGACGAGGAAATCGAGCGCGATCCGCGCGTGAAAGACCTGCTCGATACCGCGCTCGCGCTTGAAGGGCTATACCGCAATGCCGGCACCCACGCCGCCGGTGTCGTCATCGCTGATCGCCCTCTGACCGAGATCGCGCCGCTCTACAACGATCCCCGCTCAGACCTGCCCGCCACCCAGTTCAATATGAAGTGGGCGGAGCTTGGCGGGCTGGTAAAGTTCGACTTTCTCGGCCTGAAAACGCTCACCGTCATCGACCGTGCGCTCAAATTCATCCGCCGTGACGGCGGCGATGTCTGCCCGAAATGGGAAAGCCTTGATGACGAGGCCTCCTACCAGCTGATGGCGTCCGGCTATTCCCTTGGCGTGTTCCAGATGGAGGGTCAGGGGATGCGGGACACTCTTAAGAAGGTGCGCCCCGGAAACATCGAAGACGTCATCGCCATCATCTCGCTCTACCGGCCGGGCCCAATGGACAACATCCCGGTCTATGTTCAGGGCAAGGACGACCCCTCGACGATCACCTATGACCATCCCGATCTCAAACCGATCCTTGAGGCGACTTATGGCGTGCCTGTCTATCAGGAACAGGTCATGCGGATGGCGCAGGAGATCGCCGGCTACTCGCTCGGTGAGGCTGATCTTCTTCGCCGCGCCATGGGTAAGAAGAAGAAGGAAGAGATGGACAAGCAGCGCGCCCGCTTTGTCGAAGGGGCAGCTGAACAGAAGAACATGAACGCCGGTCTCGCCAACCAGATCTTCGATACAATGGCGAAGTTCGCAGGCTACGGTTTCAACAAGGCTCATCGACGCCGCCAGGAACGCAACCGGGAAATGCGCTTTCAGGTAGGCTGTCTGGTAGGCGATGACGGCATAGGCGGCGGCGTGAGACTTGTTGAAACCG
>JBCBTR010000075.1:0-10067 GCA_039818545.1 Pseudomonadota bacterium | reverse complement strand
GTGGCATCGATTGATCGCGCCGGACGAGGATCAGCGTTGCGGCATCCCGGGGACGCGGCGTCGGGTTCTTGGTATCGACGATGTCATCTGCATCTTCTTTGTCGAAGGCGGAAGGAAGTGGTTTCGTCATTTTCGTTTCATCTTCCGTCGATGCTTCGGCGTGGTCGTTTTCTTACGGCGACCTTTGTGCTGCACGTCTTCGCCCTTACTGGTCTGCGCGCCTTTTTTCTTCGGTCGTGGTTTTGACAGCATCTCCAGCAACAGCCCGCCTTGCAAGGGGGTGACTTCTTTCAGTTCGACGGTCACCGGCTGGCCAAGCTCAAACCGCAGGCCTGATCCGCGGGCCACGAGTGACATCGCCTTGTCGTCGAAAATCCAGAATTCGTTTGAGAGTGTCCGGATTGGGATGAAGCCGTCCGCGGCTGTCTCCGCGAGTCGCACAAAGAGGCCCGCTCCGGTCACACCGGTGATCCGCCCTTCGAACTCAGCGCCCACCCGATCTTCAAGGAACAGGGCGAGATAGCGATCGGTCGCTTCCCGTTCGGCTGCCATGGAGCGTCGCTCAGTCGTGACCAGATGATCGGCGGTTTCGGCAAGTCGCACGGCTTCTTCCTTGCCCAGTCCATCAGGACCGAGAGCCAACCCGGAAATCAGGGCCCGGTGAACGATGAGGTCAGCGTAGCGCCGGATGGGCGATGTGAAGTGCGCGTACTTCGCAAGGTTCAGCCCGAAATGGCCAAGGTTGTCGGAGGCGTAGATGGCCTGCGACTGGCTGCGCAGTACCGTCTCCATCACCATCGTCTCATTGTCCCCGCCGCGCGTGTCTTCGATTAGCCGATTGAATCGCGAGGTCTGCGGTCGTTCGCCTTTCGGCCATTTGATGTCGATGGTTTGCAAAAGGTCGGCGAGCGCGGCGATCTTCGCGTCTGAGGGCTGGTCGTGAACGCGGTAGAGCAGGGGTGATTTTGCGTTCTCAAGCGCTTCGGCTGCGGCCACGTTCGCCTGAATCATCATTTCTTCGATCAGCTTGTGCGCATCGAAGCGTTCCTTCACGCGGATGCCCTCAATCGTGCCGTCATCGGAAAATTCGATCCGCCGCTCCGGCAGTTCCAGTCCGAGCGGCCCGCGTTTGTCACGCGCCTTGGAGAGCGCTGCATAAGCCCCCCATAGCGGTTTCAGAACCTCGTCGAGCAGTTCGAGCGCACGATCTGAGGTTGGGTGACCGTCAATCGCCGCCTGCGCCTCGGCATAGGATAGTTTGCCAGCCGAGCGCATCATGCCGCGAATAAAGCGATGCCCGCGCTTTGTGCCGGATTTGTCGAACGTCATCTCGACGGCAAGACACCGCCTTAGCTCGTTCTCTCGCAGCGAGCATTCGTCTGCTGAGAGCTCAAAGGGCAGCATCGGTACGACGCGGTCAGGGAAGTAGGTCGAGTTCCCGCGCTTCATGGCTTCGCGGTCGAGCGCGGAGCCTTCCGTGACATAGGCGGCGACATCTGCAATCGCGACGATCACGCGCCAGCCATCGCTGAGTTCTTCTGCGAAGACCGCATCATCATGATCGCGCGCATCGGCGGGGTCGATGGTGATGAGTGGAACCTTGGTAAGGTCCTCGCGCTCTGCGGAGGCGGGTTTTGCTTCGCGCGCCTGTTTCAACGCCTCATCAGGAAACTCAGTCGGGATGCCGTGGGCGTGGATGGAGAGCAGGCTGGCCGCTCTCGGATCGCCTGCGCGTCCAATCACTTCCTTGATGATCGCGCGTTTCGGGCCGTGCGGTTTCCCGTGCTTCGGCTTGGCTTCGACAAGATCGCCGTCCGCTGCGCCATTAATGTCGCCTTCGTCGACGAGCAGTTCGCGCCGGTCCTTGCGGCTGGCAGACACGATCCGCCCGCCATGTTTGCCCCGTGTGAACAGGCCAACAAGGGTGCGGTCTTCGTCTTTGTCGAAGAGTTTGATGATCCGGGCGCGGTAGGTATCGCCGCGCGGTTCGATGGCGCAAAGCGCGCGGTCGCCAATGCCGGGTGCGCGCCCCTTTCGGTGCTTGCCGCGATAGCCGGCATACTCGATGTCAGGCCCGAACGGACCTTCCCGACCCGATACGCGCCCGATCAGGTCGCCCTGATCGTCCACGCGCTCGAACTGGACCACGCCAGTCGGTGGCGGCTTGTCGGCCTGCGCAAAAGCGCGTTTGCCTGTGCGTTCGAGCCGGCCTTCGTCTTCTAATTCGTTGAGGAGACCGCGCAGTTCAGCGCGCTCTGGGCCCTTTACTTTCAGGCCGCGGGCGATGTCTCGTTTGGTGGAAATGTGTGGATTGGCCGTCAGGAATTCGAGGACGGCCTCTTTTGTAAGTTCTGTCATTGGAACCGTATATAGGGGAGTCGCGCGGAAATTGCGCGGCTGATGTGCAATTCAGGTGTGGCGGCGCTCAGGCCGATGAGCCGATTATTCGTCGAGGTTCAGCCGCATGTCCAAGAGGAAGGGTGCGAATCCTGCTTTCTCATAAGCGCGAACCGCCGGCTCGTTTTCAGGGTAGACGGTCAGCCGGATCTCCGTGAGATTCTTCGATCTTGCCCACTCCAGAAGATGATCGAGCAGAGCTTTGTTCAGGCCTTTTCCCCGGTCCTCGGGGCGGACATACATAAAGCCGAGAAAGGCGTATTGATCCGGTGATCGGTAGGTGGATGATCGTCGTTTCTGAGCGTATCCAGAGGCCGCAACCTCGCCGTCCAGCTCAAGAACCGCGACTTCTGCATCGTCTGAATCGATTAACTGCCCGATATCATAATAGCTGATCGGATCGGGTTTCAGAGTATGGTCGTAAGGCCGTTCAGCCTCGATAATGCCCTGCTCGAAGTCCAGCAAAGTCGGCAGATCATTTCGTGTTGCTGAGCGAACTGAGACTTTGCCGGCCATCGGGGTCTATTCTTTATCTGCCGTTTTCTTCTTTGCCGGGGCCTTTTTCCTTTTGGCCGGAGCCTTCTTCTTTTTCTTGCTGCCCTTGGCGGCGCGTTCAGCGACGAGCGTGACGGCCTGTTCCAGCGTTACGTCAGCGGGCTCAACATCCTTCGGCAGGGTCGCGTTGATCTTACCGTTCTTGACGTAAGGTCCGTAGCGCCCTTCCAGAACCTGGATTGGGTCATCATTCTCTGGGTGCTTGCCAAGGTCTTTCAGGACTTTCGCTGCACCGCCGCGTCCGCGCGGATTGGCACGCTTCTCGGCAATCAGCGTAACGGCGCGATTGAGACCAACTTCGAAAACCTCATCGACTGTCGGCAGGTTCGCATACGTCTTCTGATGCTGGACATAAGGCCCGTACCTGCCAATCGCCGCGAGGATTGGCTCATTGTCTTCCGGGTGCGCGCCAACCGTGCGGGGCAGGGATAGCAGCATCAGTGCTTTTTCGAGATCGAGTTCTTTCGCGTCCCAGCCTTTCGGGATGCTGCCGCGTTTCGGCTTCTCTTCGCCCTCGATTGTCGTTTCCACATAGGGTCCGAACCGGCCTGACTTCAGAAGCACGGGCTGGCCGGTGGCGGGATCGATGCCAAGCTCCTCACCATCAGGATTGATGGCGTTTTCCGACTCCGCATCGACAGAGAAAGCGCGGGTGTACTTGCAGTCCGGATAGCGCGAGCAGCCAACAAAGGCCCCGTGCCGGCCAAGCTTTAGGCTGAGGTCGCCTTCATTGCAAAGCGGGCAGAGGCGCGGCTTTTCTTTCGGTTCGCCATTCTCATCGACCGTCGGGAAGACATACGGCCCCAGCGTTTCGTTGAGCGCATCGAGGACTTCTGAAACGCGGAGATCCTTGGTCTCGCCCACGGCGGCGTGGAACTGGGTCCAGAACTCCCGCAGGAACGCCTTCCAGTCGAGCTTACCGTCAGAAATGACGTCCAGCTTCGCTTCAAGGTCAGCGGTGAAGTCGTATTCGACATAGCGCTGGAAGAAGTTTTCGAGGAAGGCGGTCACGAGCCGGCCCTTATCCTCGGGGATCAGCTGCTTCTTCTCGAGGCGGACATAGTCCCGGTCTTCAAGCGTTGAGAGTGTGGACGCATAGGTCGACGGTCGACCAATCCCCAGCTCTTCAAGACGTTTCACCAGCGATGCCTCGGTATAGCGCGGCGGCGGCTGGGTGAAGTGCTGGGAGTTGGTCGCTTCGACGAGGTCGGCATGCTCGCCCTCGGCCATCTTGGGCAGGCGGGCTTCGGCATCCTGATCTTCGTCGGTGTCGTCGCGGCCTTCGGTGTAGAGCTTGATGAAGCCATCAAAAACAAGAACCTGACCGGTCGCGCGGAGCGTGGAGCGGCCATCCTTGGAGACGAGATCAATCGTCGTGCGTTCGAACTGCGCAGCTTCCATCTGTGACGCCACGGCGCGGCGCCAGATCAGCGCATAGAGCTTCCAGAGGTCGCCATCCGATTGCTTGTAATCATCTGGCCGGATCGAGAAGTCTGTTGGGCGGACAGCCTCGTGCGCTTCCTGAGCATTCTTCGCCTTGGACGAATAGCGTCGTGTTTTCTCCGGCAGATACTGCGCGCCATAGTCGGATCTGATCTTGTCGCGCGCGGCTCCATAGGCCTCTTCGGCCATGTTGACGCCGTCGGTCCGCATATAGGTGATGCGACCTTCTTCATACAGCTTCTGGGCGGCCTGCATGGTGCGCTTGGCGGAGAAGCCGAGCTTGCGTGAGGCTTCCTGCTGAAGCGTCGAGGTAATGAAGGGCGGCGGCGGATTGCGTTTGAGCGGCTTGGCTTCGACTGAAGACACCGAATAGCCGCCAGTTTTGACCGCTTCGAGCGCGGCATTGGCGCTGCCCTCATCGCCGAGCGTGAACTTTTTCAGCGTGTCGCCATCGAGCGCATAGAGGCGGGCTTCGAAATCGGTTCCGCTCGGCGCGCGCAGCGTGGCCTGAACCTGCCAGTATTCCTGCGGTTTGAACGTCTCGATCTCCAGCTCACGCTGGCAGATGATACGCAGCGCAACCGACTGCACACGGCCTGCAGAGCGCGAGCCCGGCAGTTTCCGCCAGAGGACGGGCGAGAGGTTGAACCCCACCAGATAGTCCAGCGCACGGCGGGCGAGATAAGCATCAACCAGTTCGCCATCGATTTCGCGCGGATTTTCCATCGCGTTCGTGACGGCAGACTTGGTGATGGCGTTGAAGACCACGCGCTCGACATCGACATCCTTCTTCAGGGCACGACGTTTCTTCAGGGCTTCGAGGATATGCCATGAGATGGCTTCCCCTTCGCGATCGGGGTCGGTCGCGAGAATGAGTTTTTCCGAGCCTTTGACGGCATCGGCGATGTCACGGATGCGCCCGGCAGACTTTGAATCCGCCTCCCAGACCATCTCAAAATCATTGTCGGGATCGACCGAGCCATCCTTGGAGGGCAGGTCGCGAATATGACCGTAAGAGGCGAGGACTTTGTAATCCGACCCCAGGTATTTGTTGATGGTCTTAGCCTTGGCGGGGCTCTCGACGACGACGACTTTCATGCGCGCATCCCTTTAAGGCGGCGGAAACTGGGTGAGCAGTCCTCGCCTGTCAAGCGAGGGATTTGTAACAGCCCGGCTCAGCCATCCTCGCGATAGGCGAGAATTGTGAGGCTGGTGAAGAGCGCGAACAGCGCCGGAGACCACGCCGCAAGGAAGGGCGTCACGGCTCCCGCCGAGCCAAGGCTCGACGACAGCTGGGTAATGAAGAAAAGTCCAATCGCTGCGCCGCCGCCAAAGCCGATGAGCCGCGACGTGCCGCCCAGCCGGGACAGCCTGAGGCAGACAATCGCGCCGATCAGGCCCATGGAGATGAAAAGGATCGGTGCCGCCAGCAGCGAATGCCAGCGCATATTGTATCGCGACGCATCCAGGCCGGCGGCCCGCGTCTGGCCGATAAAGCCCGGCAGGTTCCAGAACCCGATCGTGTTCGGGGAAGCAAACTTGTCGAGCAGCTTGTCGGCGTCGAGGCTTGTCGGAATGGACAGATAGTCCCGGCGCACGGGCGGCTCGCCGCGCACATTCTCGATAATGCCTTCAAGCTGCCAGAACCCGTTCAGCAGGCGCGCGCGCTCTGCGTCTATCCGGCGCACGAAGGTGAAATTCTCGGTTGGGCGCCCGCCCGCATAGATGCGCTGCTCTTCCAGCAGTTTCACATCGGCGAGCACAGCTCCATTTTGTTCCAGCTGCCTCGCATGAATCACGATCTGGCCGCTATCATCTCCCTGACGCAGCCAGACTCCATTTCTGGCCACCGTGAGCGATGCTCCGCCATCTTCCAGCAGTTTCGCCCGCTCAATCTCGAACCGCGATGTCAGGGCCGCCCCCACCGGGTTCAGGATGGTGGTCGTGAGCACGCCAAGGATGCCGGCCATGAGCATGATCGGCGTCAGGAAGCGCCACGCGGAAACGCCGGATGCCCGGATGATGGACAGTTCTGCGCGTTTATTCAGCCGCGAATAGGCGATGATCGAGGCAATGAGAATTGAGAAGGGCAGGGTCTGCTCAATCAGCATCGGCAGCTTCATCAAGGTCAGCTGGACCGCTTCGACGGGCGTCAGTTCAACATCGCCGCCCACCGTCCGCATCTGCTCAACGACGTCCACCAGCACGATCGCAAGAACAAAGATGCCAACGACCAGAGCAAGGCCGGAGAGGCACTCCCGGAAAATATAGCGTTGGATGCGGGACAGGCCGTTGATCATGCCGGTGTCTCATCGCGGCGGATCGACCAGGCTGCGGGCCCCTGTGTTTCCTGTGTGAACCGTCGTCCCTTCTGGAAGAACAGCCAGCTGCCGCTGCCGATCACGATCAGCGGAACGATCCATTGGACGATGTTGAGCGAAGGATTGCCTGCGCTTGCCGACTGCACCGCGAGCTGCACAATCACGAGACCGAGCGCCCCTCCCGTCGCGATGCTGATCCGCCGGCCATAGCCACGCCGACTGAAATCGCCCCCGAGAACAGCGATCACCGCAAGCAAAGCCATGGCAATGCTCAGGAGCGGCGTTGTCAGCCGGGCATGGGCCTCCGAGAGGTATCGATCCCTGTCATTGATCTGCTGGTAGTTGGTTTCGTCGACAAAGAAGAGTTCGTGCAGGTACTTGTCAGAAGCCTTCAAGACGAGGTCGGAATCCTCCTTCAGGAACGGTGTCAGGTCGAACGTGTATTTTTCGAAGTCGAGAATCGTCAGCGCGTCATTCTCATCCAGTTCGTGCCGCTGCCCGCGATTCATGACGATTGCGGTGGTGCCCTCGACCGTCACAATGGCACCTGACTGGGCAAGGTAATCGACCGAGCTTTCCGGATTTCGGGCATCGGAGATCATGATGCCGCGCAGCTCACCGGCGTTCAGGTCGCGGGCATAGAAGGTCAGGTCGTCATTCGCTGAGGTGAACTGGCCGGGACGGATCAGCGCAGCGGCAAGGTCGGCGCGCGCATCGGAGATGGTGGCGCGCATTTCCCGCTGCGCCGTCGGCTGGACCCACAGATTGATTGAGAGATGGACGACAGCGGCGAGCGCGGCCAGCCGCAGGATCGGCGAGGCTGTCTGCCAACGGGTCATCCCGGCCGCTTGTGCCACGACGATCTCAGAGTCCCTGTGGATACGGTTCAGCGCCCAGACCCCGGCCACGAATATTGCGAGCGGCGTCAGCAGCGCGATGATTTGCGGTGCGCCAAGCAGGACGACATAAAAGTAAGTGAGGGCTGACTGTCGGCTCTCCACGATCAGGTCTGTCTGCGAGAGGCCTTGCGCCAGTATTGCCAAAATCGCCAGGCCACCGACGATAACGACCACTGCGCGAAAGACTTCCAGGAAAAGATATCTCTGGACGCGGTTCATGCGTACAGGACCTGAATCATGAGCGAATTCGACACAAGACAGTAGCTAGCGAGTTGCGCCCGGCGCGTCGATGCTTAGTTTCCGCTACAAACGGAGTTGTTACAGATGAAAATATCATTCGCGGCAGAAGCCAAGGCGGACATTGTTGCCTTCCTTGTTGATGAAGGCGGGAAGCTTAGCGCCGCGGCAGCCGAGCTCGACAAGGCAGCAGGCGGGCTTCTGAGCGAGGCGGCCTCTGCCGATCGCTTCACCGGAAAGTCCGGTCAGCAGGCTTTCGTGGTGCTGCCTAAAGGTCTGAGTGCCAAGCGCGCTGCGCTGGTCGGGGCGGGTAAGAACAAGAGCCGGGGTACCCGGCAGTTCGAAGCCATTGGCGGGTCGATCGTGAAGGCGCACGCCAATAGCGGGTTCAAGTCCATCGCGGTGCATGTTGATTCTGCAGAAGACGCCGCGCGCGTTGCGACGGGGGCCAAGCTGGCGGCCTACCGGTTCGATGAGTACTTCACTAAACAGAAGCCAGACCAGACACCCAGCCTGACATCGTTCAGCCTCGTTACCGAGGATGACAGAGCTGCCCGCGCGGCCTGGAAGCCGCTCGATGCCGCGACAGACGGCACCTATCTCGCTCGCGATCTCGTCAACCTGCCGCCAAACGATCTCTATCCCGGCAGCTTTGCGGAGCGGATCGAAGCGCTCGGGAAGCTCGGTATGGATGTCGAAATTCTCGGCGAGAAGGAGATGACCAAACTCAAGATGCATTCGATGCTCGGCGTTGGTCAGGGCAGCCGCAAGGAATCCAAGCTTGGCGTGATGAAGTGGATGGGGGCCAAAGATAAAGACGCTGATCCTGTCATTCTGGTCGGCAAAGGCGTCACCTTCGACACTGGCGGTATCTCGCTGAAGCCTGGCGCAGGCATGGAAGACATGCGCGGCGATATGGGTGGCGCAGCAGCTGTGACGGGCGCGATGCGCGCCCTTGCCGAGCGCAAGGCAAAGGTCAACGTGATCGGGCTTGTTGGCCTCGTTGAGAACATGCCGGACGGCGATGCGCAGCGCCCGGGCGACATCGTGAAGTCTGCCGACGGCCAGACCATCGAGATCCAGAACACCGACGCCGAAGGCCGGCTCGTGCTCGCCGACGTCCTCTGGTACGCGCAAAAGCACTTCAAGCCTGCTGCCATGGTGGACCTTGCAACGCTGACCGGTGCGATCGTCATTTCGCTCGGTCATCACCATGCCGGCCTCTTCACGGACAGTGATGATCTGTCGGATGAGCTGTCCAAGGCGGGCCTCAGCGAAGGCGAACGTGTCTGGCGCCTGCCGCTCGGCCCTGAGTACGATCGGCTCCTCAAGTCCAAATTTGCGGACATGCGCAACATTGGCGGCCGAGCCGCTGGCTCCATCACGGCCGCGCAGTTCCTGAAGCGCTTCGTCAGTGACGGCGTGAAGTGGGCGCACCTCGATATTGCCGGCGTTGCCTGGGTCGAGGGTCACAAGGAAGCGACCGATCCAAGCTGGGCGTCCGGCTTCGGCCCGCGCCTGCTCGATCGCTGGATCGCGGACAATTACGAGGACTAGGCTTTGGCAGACGGCGGCCCTGAATGGTGGTTCTACCATCTCGAGCGGACAACGCTTGAGCAGGCCGCCGGGCCGCTTCTGGAGAAGTGCCTTGAGCGAGGCTGGCGTGTGCTTGCTGTCAGCCCAAGCCCTGAACGCCGCGCGGCGCTGGATCAGGCGCTCTGGACCTATGACGACCAGACCTTCCTCCCGCATGGCGAGGCGGCCGCGCCGGGGTTGCCTGTCGAACGGCAGCCGATTCTGATCGCTGGGGAGACAGAGAACGCCAATGGGGCGGCTGCGCTCCTTCTAATGGACGGGGTCGAGGCGGCTCCCAACGCGCCATTTAAGCGGTGCATGGTGATGTTTGATGGCGGCGATGGTGCAACGAGGGGTAAGGCGCGCGAGCAGTTCAAAGCGGCCAAGGATGCCGGGCTCGTGACACGCTACTTCCAGCAGACCGGACGCGGCGGCTGGACCGAGGCCGGCGTCTGAACCGTCAGAGGCCGCCAGCGTCTGCGCGTTTTGAGACACTTTCATAGAGGTCGTCGCCCCAGCCGGCGACCTTTCCATTGAACAGGAATTCCGGCGGGACGACTTCCGGATTCTCACCCGGGCCCGTTGGCGGTGTGAAGTAGCCAAGTGCGTAGCTGCCCATCGAATAGCCGAGCAGGGCCTG
>JBCBTR010000074.1:0-10083 GCA_039818545.1 Pseudomonadota bacterium | reverse complement strand
CATCCTGATCGTTGGCGCAATGGTGCTGAACGAGATGCGGGCGGGCTTCGTGGTCGCCAAGAAGGAAGACCTTGAAGGTCAGGCGCAGATCTTCTCCAATCTGCAATGCCGGGGCCGGCCGCCCGATCGTGGCGTTCTCGTTCAGCAGGTTGGAGAAGATCTGCGCCTGACCTTCAAGGTCTTCCTTCTTGGCGACCACGAAGCCCGCCCGCATCTCGTTCAGCACCATTGCGCCAACGATCAGGATGGCGAGACCAGCCAGATTGGACGCAAAGATCAGCCGGGCAATACGCGAGCCGAGCACGCACGAGCTGAGCCCGGAACGGCTCTTTCGCTTTGTGTCTGTCTCGGGCATCGCCAGCTCTTTCCTTGCGCGTTCGATCAGGCGTCCGCGGCGACCTTCATGGACACGATGGAGTCCGGGTCGCGGACCGGTTCACCGCGTTTCAGCTCATCGACAGCGTCCATGCCTTCGATCACCTGCCCCCAGACCGTATACTGTCCATCGAGGAAACTCGCTTCATCGAAGCAGATAAAGAATTGCGAGTTGGCCGAGTTCGGATCGTTCGTCCGCGCCATCGAGCATGTCCCGCGGACATGCTGGGCATCGTTGAACTCGGCTTTCAGATCAGGCTTGGACGACCCGCCCATGCCCGTGCCATCGGGGCAGCCAACCTGCGCCATGAACCCGTCGATCACGCGATGGAATACAATGCCATCATAGAAGCCTTCCCGGGCGAGCTCCTTGAGGCGCTCGACATGTTTGGGGGCGAGATCAGGCTTCAGCGCGATGGCCACCTCTCCCTTCGTCGTTTCAAGGATCAGTGTGTTTTCCGGATCGTCATACGCCATAATTGTCTTGTCCTGTTTTGAGTTTCGCCAATCGCTAGGCCGCAAGTTGCGTTGCGGCAAGCCTTGGCGAGCTGATATGCTTACGCTTAAGCTCTATCGAACTTTGAACGTAACGTATGAACCAGCTCTCAGTCCTCCTTGCCGCGGTTCTCACGATCATAGCCGCCGTGCATTTCACCTGGGCCACCGGTATTGTGTGGCCCTGCAAGGACGAGCGTACGCTCGCCCGCACGGTTGTGGGCACGAAGGGCATTGAGGCCATGCCGGAGCGCTGGATGCTTTGGGCCGCCGGCGCAACGCTGATTCTCGCAGCGGTCTGGGCACTCCTGCTTCGCAGAATGCTTCCCTTCGACCTGCCAAGACTTGTGATCCTGATTGGCGGCATGGCGCTCGCTTATGTCTTCGTGTTGCGCGGTATCCTTGGCATCCTGCCTTCATTCCATCGCGTGGCCCCCGAGCAGCCCTTCGTGCGGCTGAATCTGATGGTGTACTCCCCGCTCAGTCTTGCGATCGGGGCGAGCTTTATCCTGCTCGTCGCGGCGTGGCCGAACTGGACGTGGCGGCTGGGGCTTATCTTCTAGGCCTCAAAGGCATCCAGAATCCGCTCAAGGTGACGCGCCAACGCGTTCATCTCGCCGGGCTCGATACACCCATCAAGCTTGCCATTGATCCTGCCAAACGACACGCGCATCGCCGCCATGGCCTGCTCACCGGTCTCCGTGACGCGAAGCTCCCACGCCCGCGAATCCGTTTCGGAGCGCGCTTTGGTGATGTAGCCCGCCTTCAGCAGCCGGGCAGCCATTGCGGTGATCGCGCTTTCCCGCTGGAGAAGCGTTTCGGCGATGCGCTTTTGCGTGACGGGCCCGTCCTCAGCGATAATCGCCATGACAGCGGCCTGCGCCGTCGTCAGCCCGCCTTCCTCTTTCAGCGCGGCGTCTGCTTCGGTCTTGAGCCGATGAGCGGCCCGCTGGAGCAGGAAGTAGATCCGGTTTTCTGATGCAGACACGTCGCTCTCTCCAGCCTTGACGAACCCCGTTTCATGTAATTACTACACTAGTGAAGTAATTTTAGAAATGGAGCCTTCTGATGGGTGCGATAGACGTCTGGTCACAAATGACAACCGAACGCATGGCCGCCGCGCCATGGCTGGCCACGCTGCTGCGCTGGACAGGTCAGGAGGACAAACCGCTCGTCCCAACGCCCGAGATGACCCTGAAGGCGATGGACGCCGCCGGCGTGGAGATTAGCCTGCTCTCAGCCTGGCATGGCCCTCAAGGGTCGCTGATCAGCAATGAAGAAGTCAGCGCGCAGATCGATGCCGCGCCGGACCGGTTCCGGGGTCTCGCCACGGTCGACCTGACAGACCCCATGCAGGCAGTACGCGACATCCAGCACTGGGTGGATGGCGAACGCTTTGTCGGCGTACGCGTTGTGCCGTGGCTGTGGGACCTGCCACCCAATGATCGCCGCTACTATCCGGTCTACGCCGCCTGCATTGATGCCGGCGTCCCGTTCTGTACGCAAATCGGCCATACAGGGCCGCTATTACGCTCCGAGACCGGCCGGCCCATCCCTTATCTGGAAGACGTCTTCCTCGATTTTCCCGAACTCGTCGTCGTCGGCGGGCATGTCGGGTTTCCGTGGATCGACGAGTTGATCTCGCTGACCATCAAATTCCCGAACTTCTACATCGACACCTCAGCCTATGCCGTCCATCGCCTGCCCCGTGATTTCATCGACTATATGAAAGGCATCGGCTCCAGCCGCGTCATGTTCGGGACAAACTGGCCGATGCTGTCCCCGGCGCGGTGCCTGAAAGAACTCAGCGCCCTGAACCTCACCTCGGAGCAGGAAGAAGCCTTCCTTTCAGGAAACGCACGCCGCGTCTTCGGAATCTGAAAGCGAGACCGCTAAGCCGCTTCAGCTCTCAGTGTAGCGGTACCCGACACCATACAACGTCTCGATCGCGTCGAACTCGCCATCGACCTCGCGGAACTTCTTCCGCAAGCGCTTGATGTGGCTGTCGATGGTGCGGTCGTCGACATAGATCTGGTCGTCATAAGCCGCATCCATCAACTGGTCGCGCGATTTCACATAGCCGGGCCGCTGAGCGAGCGATTGCAGGATCAGGAATTCCGTCACCGTCAGGCGCACCGGGTGACCATCCCAGTTGCAGGCATGGCGGTTCGGATCGAGGGTCAGCCGGCCGCGCACGATCGGCTTGTGATCGCCCTCTTCCGGCCCGGCATCGCCGCCGCGCGAGCGCCGCAGGACCGCTTTCACGCGCTCAGCCAGCAGCCGGTTCGAACAGGGCTTCCGGACAAAATCGTCCGCGCCGATATTGAAGCCGATCACCTCGTCGATCTCTTCATCCTTGGAGGTCAGGAAGATCACGGGCAGTTCGGAGGTCTGGCGCAGGCGGCGGAGCAGCTCCATCCCGTCCATCTTCGGCATCTTCACATCGAGGATCGCAATATCCGGCGGCGTCTCGGTCAGTGCCGGCAGCGCCGCCTCGCCATCATGATAGGTGCGGACATGGTAGCCTTCCGCCTCGAAGAACAGTTTCAGCGACGCAACAATGTTCTCATCGTCATCTACGAGTGCCAGACTGGCCATAGGCAAACCCTCCTTGCCGGTTCCCTTCCTGCCGAAGGTCTCCATCGAAGCGCCCTTGTAAACAGGTTTAGGGACGCGCCGAAAGCCTTCGGGCTGAGATGACAGAAAATCAAGGCTTTAGGGCGTGTGGCCGCTCACATAAGGGCCATTTCAAGATGACAATCCCGCAATGTGGCGAAGCTGGGGCGCAATAAGCCTTACAGATCAAGCACATCCGTCATCGAATAGAGCCCGGGAGCCTTCCCGGACACCCATCGCGCGGCCTGCAGGGCCCCATCCACGAACACCGCACGGTCTAGGGCGGTATGAGAGAGCCGCAAAAGCTCCTTCTCAGAGCCAAACAGCGCTTCATGCTCACCGACAACACCACCGGCCCGGCGCACGGAAAAGCCGATCTGGCCCTCTTCGCGCGGCGCATCCGGCCCGTCATAGGGGGCTGCTTTCAAAGTCTCGAGCGGCGCGCCCCTTCCCTTGGCAGCCGCCTCGCCGACCATGAGCGCTGTGCCCGAGGGCGCATCCACCTTGCGGCGGTGATGGGTCTCCAGCACTTCGATATCCCATTCCGGGCCCAGCCGCACCGCCGCCGTCTCCACAAGCGCGCAGAGCATCGCCACGCCAAGAGAAAAGTTGCCGGCCTTCACGATGGCGAAATTCTCCGCCGCCCGCTCAATCGCTTCCAGCTCGCTGTCTGAGAACCCGGTCGTGCCGATGACAACACCGGAGACCGGCGTATGTCGCAGCGCTTCCAGCGCGACCAGCGTTGCCGCCGGAGAGGTAAAATCAATCCAGACCCGCGCCTCAGCCGCTGCCGCGACAGGATCGGTCACAACCGACACAGCGGCTGGCGCGCCCATGGATAGGTCCGACAAGGGCTTGCCGACAGCCTTGGAGGCGGGCGCTTCGGTGGCTCCGGCAAGGGCAAAGCCGTGCGCTGTGGCACCGGCCAGCAATTCGCGGCCCATGCGTCCGGCCGCGCCGGCGATTGCGAGTGCAGGTAGATCAGTCATCGGAGCCTTATAACGGCAGATTGGCGCGAGGCGAGAGGCCCGTCATCAGAGCAAGCGCTTACCGCCGCCATCGTCAGAGACCGCGAACCGTCCTAAAAGACTTTCGCCCAAGGGAGGGATGATCGTGAAACCACTGACCGCTGCGCCCCTGCTCGCCGTTCTGCTCCTGTCCGGATGCGCCATCATAGAAGCCGCCAACGCGCTGCCTGTCCTCGGCACAATAGAAGACGGCGTCTACACCCATCCGGACAAGACCTTCAGCTGCCCGGTTCCGGGACCGGCTCAGGACTTTCAGGGCGAGGTAACCGTCAGGGACGCGATCAAAATCGTCGAAACCGTCCAGCGGATCATTCCAGAAAGCCAGCGCAAACCGTGGGAATCTTCCATCCAAAACGTCCCTGTCTCCACCGAGTATGGCGCGACGGGAGAGATCACCTTCCGGGACAGCTCCGGCGGCAAGACCCGCCTCAATATCGGTGCGCGGGTCATGCGACCGCAGGACACCCCAGAAGTGACTCTGAGGACGCATTTTGACAGCGGGAATTATGCGCCCTTGATGGAGGCCTCGCGCAGCCGCGACGGTCGCGATTACTCCATTGCCATTGCCCAACTGCCTTATGCCGAAAAAGGAGAGGTCGGCTATATGGGTTATAGCCTTTGGCGGCTGTTCCTCGAGGGTGACGATCCCGCCCCGGACCTCGACGCGGTTCTGAATATCGTCGAGCGGGATGTTCATTTTTACTTCCTACTGCGCAACTCCGCGCTCGACTTCGTTCCGGAGGGCGTGAACCCGAAAGATCTCGAAGCCACCTATAAGGCGCTCAAGGCCAACCCGTCTGTTGCGGAGGAAATGGAGGCGCGCCTCTGGGACATCGTCAAACGCTGCGAGTTGTCGGTTGAGATGACACGCAAGTATCGGGATTAGGCCGTCGCCATGTCTGGCCGCCTGATCACCGCAATCCTCGCCCAGATTGCCGCGCTCGCCTCATTCCTGATGTGGGGGTTCACCGCCCTCTTCGCGCCGATGCTCTTCGCCGGCGAGGGAAATGCCCGGACATGGACCGTGTTTGCCCTGTTCGTGGCGATGCCGATCTTGGTCGTCGCTGCATCCATCGCGCTTTGGGTCGGTTTCGCAAAGCGATGGAGCAAAATGATGACGGTCAGCGCCGTCTTTATCGTATTGTCCTGCCTGCCATTGCTGATCGGATCGACGGCCTAGTTCGGGCGCTGCTCTTCGCCCTCGCCGAAACCGTTCCAGAATTTCTTCACGCGGCCGATAAAGCCTTCGCTTTCCGGGTTGCAGTCGGCACCTGAGCACTCGCAGAACTCGCGCAGCATTTCCTTCTGGCGCGCCGTCAGATTGCGCGGGGTCTCAACAAACATCTCGACATAGAGATCGCCCGTCGCGCCGCCTGAGCCGTCCGAGCGCACCGATGGCATGCCCTTGCCGCGCAGGCGCAGCCTGCGCCCGGTCTGCGCGCCTTCCGGGATGGAGACGCGGGCGCGTCCGCCATCAATGGTCGGAATCTCGATCTCGCCGCCAAGGGCCGCCGTCGTCATCGGCACCGGCGCACGGCAATAAAGGTTAGGGCCGTCGCGCTCGAAAATATCGTGCTCGACCACATCCACGAAAATATAAAGGTCGCCGCGCGGGCCGCCCTGCGCCCCGGCTTCGCCTTCGCCGGCGAGACGGATGCGCATGCCGCTATCCACGCCCGGCGGGATGTTCACAGACAGGGTCCGGTCTTCGCGCACCTGACCGGCTCCGCTGCATGTCTTGCAAGGTTTCGAGATGACCTTGCCGCGTCCCGAGCATCGCGCGCAGGTCCGCTCCATGGTGAAAAAGCCCTGCTGGGCCCGCACCCGGCCAGCCCCGTTACAGGTCGGGCAGGTCTCCGGCTCGGTGCCGGGTTCTGCGCCTGATCCTTCGCACGCGCCACAGGACACCGCTGTCGGCACACCAATCTCTGCCTGCTTGCCGCTAAAGGCTTCCTGCAGGGTGATGTCCATGTCGTAGCGCAGGTCGGAGCCACGAGACGGGCCGCCGCGGCGACGTCCATTGCTGCCAAATCCACCACCGCCGCCACCAAAGACCTGGCTGAAGATGTTCTCGAAGATATCGCCCGGCTCCATGCCGCCGAACGGGCCATCGGCCCCGCCGCCACCGCCATTCTCGAAGGCCGCATGGCCAAACCGGTCATAAGCGGCGCGTTTGTCCGCGTCAGACAGGACCGCATAGGCCTCGCCGACTTCCTTGAACTTGGCTTCGGCTTCTTCATCGCCCGGGTTCTGGTCCGGATGATACTTCATCGCCAGCTTCCGATAGGCAGACTTCAGCGCCTTCTCATCGACGCCGCGATCAACACCTAGAATATCATAATAATCACGCTTGCTCATGGCCGCCCGATAAACTCTCACCACTCTCTTGCGACGGACTTGGGGATATCCGAGCCCTAGCGCAAGGGCTGCTCCTGCTTCACGGCCATGCCCCGGGAAACGCAATCCGGTCGCTGCGGCGGGCTCCTGCAAAGCGCAGAGACAGCATTTGTGCGACTGGCACAATTTCCAGGTGTATTCGCGTCCGTCGCTTGACGGAGCGTGCGGGGGCCGGTCCAACTCCCAGCATGAAGGGCTGGACAGCGAAACGTATCGGATTGCTCGCCGGGCCAGCCCTTGCGCTGGCGCTGCAGCTCATTCCTGCACCTGAGGGCCTTTCCCCCGCCGCATGGGGCGTGGCCTCCCTCATGACGTTGATGGCGGTCTGGTGGGCGACCGAAGCCATCCCGATTCCGGCCACGTCCCTGCTACCGCTCGTTGTGCTCCCTGTCATCGGAGCCGGGACGACGCGGGAAGCATCTGCCGGCTATTCCAGCCCCATCGTGATGCTCCTGCTGGGCGGGTTTATCATTGCGCTGGGGATCGAACGCTGGGGGCTGCACAAGCGAATCGCACTGAATGTGGTCAGCCGGGTGGGCTCCAATCCCGGCGCGCTGATCTTTGGCTTCATGGCTGCCACGGCCCTGCTCTCCATGTGGATTTCCAACACGGCGACCACGCTGATGATGGTGCCCATTGCGCTCTCGGCCGCCGCTGCACTCCACGACAAGAGCGGCCGGTTCGTCACCGCGCTGTTGCTGGGCGTCTGCTACGCCGCCTCCATTGGCGGGGTGGCGACGCCGATTGGCACACCGACAAACCTGATCGCCATCGACTGGCTCGAAAACAATGCCGGCGCGACCATCGGTTTCCCCCAATGGATGGCCTATGGCGTGCCCGCCATGCTGCTGCTCGTGCCGGCGGCGTGGTGGTCGGTGACACGTGGCCTGCCCAAACTCGCGGGCGGCGAAGCGATGATGCGGGACATTCGCGACCAACGCGATCACCTTGGCACCATTACACCGCCCGAAGCGCGCGCCGCGCTCCTGTTCGGTATTGTGGCGCTATTCTGGATTATGCGCGTCCCGGTTCAGGAAACCGCCCGGGCCGCCGAAATGGATCTGCCCTGGCTTTACGGCGTCACGGATATGGGCATCGCCATTGCTGGCGGGGTCGCCATGTTCCTTGTCCGCGCAGGCGGCGGCGAGCGCCGCGCCCTGCTGACATGGGAAGAAGCGGTCAAACTGCCCTGGGGCGTGCTTGTCCTGTTCGGCGGAGGCATCAGCCTTGGCCAGTCCGTGACGCGAACAGGATTATCGGAGTGGCTGGGAGACCAGCTCGGCGCGCTGTCGGTCCTGCCCCCGATCTTCTTTATTGCGGCGGTGGTTGCGCTGGTCATCTTCCTGACAGAGCTCACCTCCAATGTCGCGACCATGACGACGCTCGCCCCGGTGCTCGGAGCCCTGGCCGGCGCGGTTGGCGCCGCCCCGGAAAGCCTGCTGGCACCGGCCGCCGTCGCTGCCTCCTGCGCCTTCATGCTGCCGGTCGCGACCGCCCCGAACGCGATCATCTATGCGACCGGCGAGGTCACCATCGCTCAGATGATGAGGAATGGCCTGCGCGTGAACCTTATGGGCGTTGTCATTATCACCTTGATCGGGGCCTATATCGCCCCGCATGTGCTCTAGCTTCAGCGCAGGACGCGGCTGTGCGCCATGCTCCGCGCATAGGCCAGCAGGAACACAGAGATAAGGAAGATCACGACGGCGAAGATCGCCCCGCCTGTGCCTGATACTTTCAGCCCGTTGGACAGGCCGTAATTGTAAACAGAGGCCACGATCAGCCCGAACAAGGCAATCGTGAAGGCGTGAACGGCAAACCGGCTGCGAAACAGCAGCAAGACGCTGCCAGCCATCGCGCCCCAGACCCCGATCGCCCAGACCGAATCCATCCACGCCGGAAACCCGTAGAAGTATTCAAGCTGCTCGGGCGTGAACTGGGACATGTACGGCTCATACCGCATCTGGGTCATCGTATAGTCGGACGCCCCGCCCGCATTCCAGAGCAGGCTGACAACGCCCACCACCCAGAGATGCCAGGGCGTCTTCACCGCCCCCGCTTGAAATTCCGTCATGCTGTCCTCCCAGACATTATTGTTGGGAACAGCCTAACCGATCTGCAGGCCATCAGGAAGAAATATGACCCCTGAGGCCCGGCGCTATATCTCTGGCTCAGGGCTGACTCGCACGACGAGCTTGCCAAGATTCTTGCCGGTAAACAGCCGGTCGAGAGAGGCCGGGGCATGTTCAAGCCCTTCAACGATGTCGGTCTCGAACTTGATTTTGCCTTCCAGCAGCCATCCGGCCATGGCCTGAATGCCTTCCGGGAACCGGTCGAGATAATCGATCACGATGAACCCCTTCACCAGCGTCCGCCGCATCAGCAGATTGGCAAAATTGTAAGGGCCCGGGCGCGGCTCCGTGTCGTTATAGGTGGAGATCAGCCCGCAGAGTGGCATGCGCGAGAAATCGTTCAGCCGCGCGATGACTTCATCCATGATGTCGCCGCCGACATTCTCGAAATTGACGTCGATCCCGTTCGGGCAGTGCCTGTCCAGCGCCGCTCCAACATCTTCGGACTTGTAATTGATCGCCGCGTCGAAGCCCGCATGCTCCGTCAGCCAGGCGCACTTTTCGTCCGATCCGGCAATACCAACGGCGCGGCAGCCCTGAATCTTGGCGATCTGCCCCACCATGGAGCCAACCGCCCCGGCCGCCGCTGACACCAGCACCGTCTCACCCGCTTTCGGCTGGCCAATATCCATCAGCCCGAAATAGGCGGTCATGCCCGTTGCGCCGAGCGGGCCCATATAGGCCGTCAGCGGAACGCCCGGCAGCACGCGCAGCTTGTTCAGCTCTTCGCCCGGCTTGTCCTGATAAAGCGCCCACACGCCGAGCCCGGTATTGACGATGTCGCCGGCCTCAAACACCGGATGACGGCTCTCGACCACCGTCCCGAGCGAGCCCCCGCGCATGCCATCGCCAATCCCGACGGGCGGCATATAGGCGTCCATATCGCTCATCCAGATACGGTTGGTCGGGTCCAGCGACAGATAGATCGTGCGCACCCGCACCTGCCCCTCGGCAAGCTCGCCGAGTGGGGTTTCCACCAGCTCCAGGTCCGTTTCCTTGATGTCCCCAACGGGCCTTGCCCGCAGCACCCATGTCCTGTT
>JBCBTR010000073.1:0-10243 GCA_039818545.1 Pseudomonadota bacterium | reverse complement strand
GGCCGAGGCCCGGCGGGACAGCGCGAAAACCTGCGGCGTGCGGGGACGGCTTGCGCCGAACCATCGCATTCATTCTTTCAGCGAGGCGTAACGCCGTCTCCGCACGGGCTCTTCATCTTAACCGGACGCAGCGATGCGGGCCGGACACAGGCGCGAGGCCCACCATCCCGCGTCACCCTCGACCGCGTCAGCGGTCTGAGGGCCCAGCTCTGGAGCTGTCAGATTGCGCTTAGGGATGACGCCAGAGCTGGACCCCCGGATGAGCTGGCGCTCATCGGGGGTGACGCAAACGGAGAGATTGGAAGAATGGAGAGATTGGAAGAGAGGAGAAGAACAACAGCCCTGAGCCACTCGCGCCAGGCCTTGACACCGACGCAAGCAAAGAAACCCGCAGCGGCCCAAAACCGCAGTGCGGCGTGCCCTTGCGTTTCCGGGGGCGGGGGACTAATACACGCGCTTTGGAATCACTGGGCCTTGCCCCGACCGATACGGAACGAAACAAATGGCTGTCCCAAAGCGGAAAACCACCCCGTCGAAACGCGGAATGCGCCGCGCCCACGACCGGCTGAAAAGCAATACGTATATCGAAGACGCAGACTCTGGCGAGCTGCGCCGTCCGCATCATGTCGACCTGAAAAGCGGCATGTATCGCGGCAAGCAGGTTCTCGAGCCCAAGGAAGACTTCTAGGCTCGAACTTGCGCGGCGACGCACAACGGATTATCGCGCGCACAGCGCATTTGCGCCCTCGGCCTTCCGCCGGGGGCGTTTTACATAAAGAGGCCTGACATGGGTGAAATCGTCGACGTTTTCGCACGCGAAATTCTGGATAGCCGGGGCAATCCCACCGTCGAAGTGGACGTGACGCTGGACGATGGCGCGACTGGCCGTGCCGCCGTGCCGTCAGGAGCCTCCACCGGAGCCTATGAAGCGCACGAACTGCGCGACGGCGACAAGACCCGTTATGGCGGCAAGGGCGTGCTGAAGGCCGTAGATGCCGTCAACGATGAGATCTTCCAGGCCGTTGAGGGGCTGGATGCGTCCGAGCAGCGCCTGATTGACGAACTGATGCTGGAGCTCGACGGCACGGAGACCAAGTCCCGCCTGGGAGCAAATGCGATCCTCGGTGTCTCCATGGCTGTGGCGAAAGCGGCTGCTGAAAGCGCCGGCCTGCCGCTCTATCGTTATGTCGGCGGATCGAACGCGCGCGTGCTGCCAACGCCGATGATGAACATCATCAATGGCGGAGAGCACGCCAACAACCCGATCGACATTCAGGAATTCATGATCATGCCGGTCTCCGCGCCGAGCATCGCAGAAGCCGTCCGTGTGGGCTCGGAAGTCTTCCACACGCTGCGCAAACAGTTGGACGAGGCCGGACACAGCACCGCTGTTGGCGATGAAGGCGGCTTCGCGCCGAACCTGAAATCCACCGATGACGCCATCGATTTCATCATGAAGGCCATCGAAACCGCTGGATACCGCCCCGGCGAAGACGTGGCGCTGGCGCTGGATGCGGCCTCCACCGAATTCTTTAAGGACGGCAAGTACAAGCTGAAAGGCGAGGGCAAGTCGCTCGATGGCGAAGGCATGTCGAAATACCTCGCCGATCTCGTCGATCGCTACCCGATCATTTCCATTGAAGACGGCATGGCCGAAGACGACTGGGATGGCTGGAAAGCACTGACTGATGAAGTTGGCGACCGCTGCCAGCTTGTGGGCGACGATCTCTTCGTGACCAATCCTGAGCGCCTCTCGCTCGGTCTGGAGCGCGGCGCGGCCAATTCCATCCTCGTGAAGGTCAACCAGATCGGCACGCTGACCGAAACGCTGGATGCCGTCGAACTCGCCCATCGCCACGCCTACACGGCTGTGATGTCCCACCGCTCAGGTGAAACCGAGGACGCAACGATTGCCGATCTCGCCGTCGCGGTGAATTGCGGGCAGATCAAAACCGGCTCGCTGGCGCGGTCTGACCGGCTCGCCAAATACAATCAGCTCATCCGCATCGAGGAAGAACTGGGCGGGCAGGGCATCTATGCCGGCCGGAGCCTGATCAACGCCTGAGGCAAGACTTTTTTAACCATTTTCGACTCCTGTTGATTCGTATCGGCAGGACAATGAAATGAGATCACGACTCGCTGGCTTCGGGCTTTCAGCGCTTCTTCTTTACTTCGCCTTTCACGCATTGGCGGGAGAGAAGGGGCTCGGCCAATGGACGGATATGCAGCGTGAGCTGGCGGCGAAGAAAACCGAGCTGGCGGCGCTGCAGGACGACATCGACCGTCTGGAGAAAGACATTGTCCGCCTCACGCCGGGTTCTGTCGACCCTGATTTCGTGGAAGCGCTGGCGCGTGAAAAGCTTGGCTACGCCTATCCGAATGAGATCATTATCATGACGGATGCATCCCGCCCTGCATTTTGACATAGGTGTCCTGACTGGATTTCACCCGCGCACTGGCACAATGTGGGCAAGAATCTTCAGGTCAGGATCACTGAATGGCAAACAAGTCCAAAACGGCTGGTAAATCGTCGGCAAAGACGTCGAAGACCGAATTGCTGCAATATTATCGAGATATGCTGCTGATCCGCCGCTTCGAAGAGAAAGCGGGCCAGCTCTACGGTATGGGTGAAATCGCAGGCTTCTGCCATCTCTACATCGGCCAGGAAGCGGTCGTGACCGGCATGCAGGCCTGTCTGAAAGACGGCGATCAGGTCATCACCGGCTACCGCGATCACGGGCACATGCTGGCCTGCGGCATGGACCCGAAAGGCGTCATGGCCGAGCTGACGGGCCGCGAAGGCGGCTACTCGCGCGGCAAGGGTGGCTCGATGCACATGTTCAGCCGCGAAAAGAACTTCTTCGGCGGCCACGGAATTGTCGGCGCGCAGGTGCCGATCGGAACAGGGCTCGCTTTCGCCAACAAGTACAAGGGCAATGACAATGTCTGCCTTGCCTATTTCGGGGACGGTGCCGCCAATCAGGGCCAAGTCTATGAAGCCTTCAATATGGCTTCGCTCTGGGACCTGCCGGTCGTCTACGTGATCGAGAACAACCAGTACGCCATGGGTACGAGCCTCGCTCGCGCCTCTGCCGAAGTCGAGCTCTACAAGCGGGGCATTTCCTTCGAGATCGAAGGCGAGGAAGTCGACGGCATGGATGTGAACGCCGTGCGAGCCGCCGGCGAGAAGGCTGTGAAGTATGCCCGCTCCGGCAAGGGGCCATACATCCTCGAAATGGAAACCTATCGCTATCGCGGGCATTCCATGTCCGACCCGGCAAAGTACCGCAAACGCGAAGAAGTGGATGATGTCCGCTCGCACCGCGATCCGATTGAAGGCCTCAAGGGCGAATTGCTCGAAGCGGGCCACGCGACAGAGGACGAACTGAAAGCCATGGACAAGGATATCAAAGCCATCGTTCAGGAGGCGGTCGACTTCGCCAAGGAAAGCCCGCTGCCTGATCCTTCAGAACTCTGGACCGATGTCCTTAAAGAAGTGGAGACTGTGTGATGCCCATTGAACTGTCATATCTATCTGCAAGCGTTGCTTTGTTCCTCATCTACCTGCTGGGCGAGGTCGTCACCGGAAACATCCAGTACAATCCGAAAGAGCTGCTCGGAGCACGGGACACGATGCCCCCGAACAACATGGCGGTTGGCCGGGCGAAGCGTGCCACGCAGAACATGCTGGAATCCATGATCATGTTCGCGCCACTGATCCTCATCGCGCACGCGACGGATCGCTTCAACGATATGACGGAGCTTGGAGCCGGCCTGTTCCTCGGCGCGCGCATCCTCTACGCGCCGTTCTACTGGTTCGGCGTTCCTGTCTTGAGATCGCTCGCATGGTTCGCGGGCGTGATCGGGATTGTGATCGTCTTCCTCCAAGTCCTGCCTTTTACGGGAGCCTGATCGCCTATGTCAGTTGATATTCTGATGCCGGCGCTGTCGCCCACGATGGAAGAGGGCACGCTCGCTAAATGGTTGAAGTCCGAGGGCGATAGCGTGTCGTCCGGCGACATCATCGCTGAGATCGAAACGGACAAGGCCACGATGGAAGTCGAAGCCGTCGATGAAGGCGTGCTCGCCAGGATTCTCGTTCCAGAAGGCACTGAGAACGTTCTGGTCAACGCGGTCATCGCGGTGCTGGCCGAAGACGGAGAAGATGCCTCATCCGTCGAGGTCGGCGAACCCGCTGCAGCGCCTATCGCTGATGCGCCGGAAGACGATACGTCCGACGACGATGCAGGCGAGCCACAGACCGCGTCTCAACCTGAAGCCGCCGTCCTGAGTGATCCCGCTATCCCCGAAGGCACCAGCTTTAGCGACACAACGGTGCGCGATGCCCTGCGCGATGCCATGGCTGAAGAAATGCGAGCCGACGAGACCGTGTTCGTGATGGGCGAGGAAGTCGCCGAGTATCAGGGGGCCTACAAGGTCACCCGCGAACTGCTGCAGGAGTTCGGCGCGCGCCGCGTGGTCGACACCCCGATCACCGAGCATGGCTTCGCAGGCCTCGGCGTTGGCGCGGCGTTTGGCGGGCTCAAGCCGATCGTCGAGTTCATGACGTTCAACTTCGCGATGCAGGCCATCGACCAGATCATCAACTCAGCCGCCAAGACGCTTTATATGTCCGGCGGCCAGATGGGCTGCCCGATCGTGTTCCGGGGCCCGAACGGCGCAGCCTCTCGCGTTGGGGCCCAGCACAGCCAGGACTACTCGGCATGGTACGGTCAGGTGCCCGGCCTGAAGGTGGTCGCACCGTATGACGCAGCAGACGCCAAGGCGCTCCTGAAAGCGGCCATTCGCGATCCAAACCCCGTCGTCTTCCTTGAGCACGAACTGCTCTATGGTGAGAGCTTCCCGGTGCCGGACCTCGACGATCACGTCCTGCCCATCGGCAAGGCGGCGGTGAAACGCGAAGGATCGGATGTGACGCTGGTCGCCCACTCTCGCATGGTCGGCTTTGCGCTCGAGGCAGCAGAACAGCTCGCGGGCGAGGGCATCAGCGCCGAAGTCATCGACCTGCGTACGATCCGCCCGCTCGATACAGCGACGGTCATCGAGAGCGTGAAGAAGACGAACCGCGTCGTGTGCTGTGAAGAAGGCTGGGGCCGCTTCGGCGTCGGCGCTGAAATCGCGGCCGTGGTCACGCAGGACGCGTTCGATTATCTCGACGCGCCACCCGCGCGCGTGCATCAGAAAGACGTCCCGCTGCCTTACGCGTCCAATCTGGAAGCGCTCAGCCTTCCGGGCGTGGACGATATCATCGAGGCGGCCAAAGCCGTCTGCGTGGGCCTCTAGGAGAACCGGATGCCAATCAACATCACCATGCCTGCGCTGTCGCCCACCATGGAGGAGGGGACACTCGCCAAATGGCTCGTAAAGCCGGGCGACGAAGTGAACTCCGGCGACATCATCGCTGAGATCGAAACCGACAAGGCGACGATGGAAGTCGAGGCGGTCGACGAAGGCACGGTCGCGCAGATCCTCATCGATGAGGGAACGGAGGGCGTGAAGGTCAATTCGGTGATCGCCGTGCTCGCGGAAGACGGCGAGGATGCCGGCGATATCAAGGCCCCCGCACCAGGCACGAAGAAGCCTGCAGAGGCCGCGCCAAAGGACGAGGCGTCCGCCAGGCCCGAGCCCGCCGCACCCCGCGACAATAAGAAAACCGAAGAGAAGGTCGCCTCAACGCCTGTGAAGCTTCAGGGCGTCGGCGATGGTGATGATCGCATCAAGGCGTCCCCTCTGGCACGCCGGATCGCGGCCCTGAAGGGGATTGATCTGTCAGCGCTGAAGGGTTCCGGCCCGCACGGGCGGATCGTGAAGAAGGATGTCGAAGGTGCCCAGCCCGGACAGAGCGCGAAAGCGCCATCCGGAGTGCCCGCGTCGCCGGATGGTCTTATCCTGCCGCAAATTCTGGACGACCGGGTCTACGATCCTGACTCCTACGAACTGAAGCCGCTGGACGGCATGCGCAAGACCGTGGCGCGCCGGCTCACCGAGAGCTTCATGCAGGTGCCGCACTTCCCACTGACGGTGGACATTGAGCTCGATCACATGCTGGCAGCGCGATCCAGCATCAACAAGGCGGCACCGGAAGGCGTGAAAGTCTCGGTCAACGATATGCTGATCAAGGCGGCGGCGATGGCGCTGCTCGACGTGCCGGAATGCAATGCGAGCTACACGGACAAAGGCATCGCCTATCACAAGTCGGCGCACGTCTCTGTGGCTGTCGCCGTGGACGGTGGCCTGATCACGCCGGTCATCTTCAGCGCCGGAAAGAAGGGTCTCCATCAAATCTCCGATGAGATGAAAGACCTTGCGACGCGTGCCCGCGAGCGCAAGCTGAAACCGCAGGAATATATGGGCGGCACGTTCTCGCTCTCGAACCTCGGCATGTTCGGCATCAAGAATTTCGCCTCCATCATCAATCCGCCAGAAGGCATGATCATGTCCGTTGGTGCTGGCGAGAAACGCCCCGTCGCACGCGAGGATGGCACGCTTGGTGTCGCCACGGTGATGAGCGTGACGTTGACCTGCGACCACCGCGTCATCGGCGGCGCGGAAGGCGCGAAATGGCTGCAGGCCTTCAAGCGCTATGTTGAAACACCTGAAGCGATGCTGCTTTAGAGACTGGAGGCCGGAATGGCTGATTTTGACCTAATCGTTATCGGTTCAGGCCCTGGCGGGTACGTGGCGGCGATCCGTGCGAGCCAGCTCGGTATGAAGACGGCGATTGTTGAGCGGGAGTCGCTGGGCGGGGTCTGTCTCAACTGGGGCTGCATTCCGACCAAGGCACTGCTGCGCTCTGCTGAGGTCTTGCATCTGGCGAAGACGGCGGAAGCCTACGGCCTGAAGAAGCTGGAGCCGGAGGTTGATCTCCCGGCGGTGGTGAAACGCTCTCGCGATGTGGCCAAGCAGCTGTCAGGTGGCGTGAAGCACCTGATGAAAAAGAACAAGATCACCGTCATCGAAGGCACGGCACGGCTGGAGAAAGCGGCACCCGCTCCGAAGGTTGTTGTTGAAGACTCTGCCGGCAAGCATCTGACCTACATCGCCAAGCACGTGATGCTCGCCACAGGCGCGCGCGCACGCGCGATCCCGCAGGCCGGGCTGGAGCCGGATGGGGACCTGATCTGGACGTACCGCGAAGCCATGGTGCCCAAAGAGCTGCCCAAGCGCTTGCTTGTCATTGGCTCTGGCGCGATCGGTATCGAGTTTGCGAGCTTCTACAATGAGCTCGGCTCGGATGTGACGGTCATCGAGATGGTCGACCGGATTCTGCCTGTGGAGGATGCGGACATCTCCGCCATGGCCCGCAAGCAGTTCGAGAAGCAGGGTATCACGATCCACACAAAGGCGCAGGTCAAAAGCCTGAAGAAGGGCAAGGGCAAAGTCACCGCAGAGATCGAGGCGGGCGGGAAGACAGAGAAAGGTGAGTTCGACAAGGTCATTCTCGCTGTCGGCATTGTCGGCAATGTCGAAGATCTCGGCCTCGAAACCCTCGGCGTGAAAGTGGAGAAGACTCACGTCGTTGTAGACGGCTTCGGCCGCACCGGCGTGCAGGGGCTCTACGCGATTGGGGACCTGACCGGGCCGCCATGGCTGGCACACAAGGCGTCCCACGAGGGCGTGATCTGCGTGGAGGGCATTGCCGGATCGAACAAGACGCACCCATTCGATGCGTCCAACGTGCCGGGCTGCACCTACTCACATCCGCAAGTCGCGAGTGTGGGCTGGACCGAAGCGAAGGCGAACGAAGAAGGCCGGAAGGTGAAGGTCGGCAAGTTTCCCTTCATCGGGAATGGCAAGGCCATCGCGCTGGGCTCGGCAGAAGGCATGGTCAAGACGATCTTCGATGCCGAGACCGGCGAACTCCTCGGCGCACACATGATCGGCGCGGAGGTGACGGAGCTCATCCAGGGCTATGTGATCGCGCGGGAAGGGGAGCTGACAGAGGCGGAATTGATGGAAACCATCTTCCCGCATCCGACGCTGTCCGAGATGATGCACGAGAGCGTGCTCGACGCTTATGGCCGTGCGCTGCACATGTAACTCATTGAAAAATTGTATTTAAAATTGAGCTAGACAAAGGTTGGCCATATACATAACATGTTATGTATATGGAGACGTGCTGATGCCGGATGTACTTGAAGACCTTGGTTACCTCGCACTTGGCAGCCGCCTGAAGAGACTGGCCGAACGGCTTCAGTCCGATGCGGCGGTGCTTCATTCAGCGCATGGGTTTCCAATCCAGCCCAGCCAGTTTCCGCTCATTGCTGCGCTGGACAGGTATGGCGACCTCACCGTGAACGATGCGGTCGAGGCGCTGGGCGTCAGCCAGCCAGCTGTCACGCGTGCAATGTCCTCGCTGATCGAAATGGGTGTCGTTGAAACCCGCCAGTCGGACGAGGACCGGCGCAGCAAGACGCTGTCGCTCAGCAAAAGCGGGCAGGCCGTTGTGAGGGATATGAAGGTACGGTTCTGGCCCGCAGTTGAGTCTGCAGCGCGCGACCTCTGTGAGGGGCTTGGCACTGACTTCGTCGAGCAGATTGGCGGCCTCGAACGAGCGATGGAGGAGAAATCGCTCCAGCACCGCGTGCTCGCATCCATGCGGGATGATCTGTCTATCGTTCCTTATTCAAACGACCTCGCGCAGGCCTTCTATGACATCACCGCAGCCTGGGTCGAAACCATGTTCAGCCTCGAACAGGAAGACATCGATATCATCTCCGATCCCCAGAAGACCGTGATTGATCCCGGCGGTGAGATTATTTTCGTGCGTTCGGAAGAGGCCGGAATTATCGGCACATGCGCCCTGATGAAGATAGAGGAGGGGTGTTTCGAGCTGACGAAGATGGGTGTGCTCGAAGCGGCCCGCGGCCGGAAGGCCGGTGAGTTCCTGCTGGAGGCCATTCTCGACCGCGCGAAGGCAATGGACATCAAAACGTTGTTCCTGCTCACCAACAAGAAATGCGGGCCGGCGATTCATCTGTATGAGAAGCTCGGCTTCGAGCACGATGAGGACATCATGCGCCGCTTCGGTGCGCGCTATGAACGATGTGACGTGGCGATGCTTTACCGGGGCTAGTCGGTCGCGTTGACGAGCGTCCCGATCTGGAAGGGCTCCAATGGCTCTCCACGCCAGTTCGCCTTGGCCATTGCGACACGCGCAATAGGGTCGTCGGGGATCGTGTCCAGCGCGTCAATGGGCTCCAGAAGGGGCACCAGCCCCCGCAAATTTGCGGTCTGAATCGCGATGCCCGGTCTGGCATTGAGCTCCAGCAAGGTCGGCCCTTTGACTTCATCGATCACGATATCGACGCCGACATAGCCAAGGCCGATATGGGTCCCCAAACGGGCGGAGAGTTCCAGGATCTCATCCCAACCCGGAACCTTGAATCCAGTGACCTCTGTTTCGAAGTCCGGGTGGTGCTCGACCAGTTCGTTGTGCTGCACGCCGCGTGTGGTGATCCCGGTTGCGAGGTCAATGCCGGCCCCGATGCCGCCCATATGCAGATTAGCCTTACCGTCAGATTCTGCCGTAGGCAGCCGAAGCATGGCCATCACGGGCACGCCGCGAAACACGATGACGCGGACATCCGGCACACCGCCGAATGCGAGGTCCTTGAAAATCGAGTGCGGCTTGAGGCGTTCCTCGATGAGCACGCTGTCGGAGCTGCCACCCATCGAGTACATGCCGGACAGGAGATTGTTCAGCTGGAAACGGACGTCCTGCCACGGGATAATGGCCCCGCTCATCTTGCGCAGCCCCCCTTTGGCGACCCCGCCAATCACCATGATGCCGCCGCCGCCCGAGCCTTTTGCCGGCTTGGCGACGAAACTCCGGCGCTTGTTTGCGATGTCGACAAATTGTTCCCACTGACCGGTGAACTCGATGACACCGTAGAGCTCCGGCACAGTTACACCCGCTTCGATGGCCAGTTCCTTGGTCGTGATTTTGTCGTCGACGAGGGGATAGAGAGAGCGATTATTGTACTCTGCAATGAAATCGAGGTTGCGCGCATTCATTCCGAGAACACCGGCGCGACCGAGAGATGTGATGCCGCGCATCTTCATCTAGCCAGCCGTCTCCGCCAGTTTTCGGAAGCGTCGATACTCCGTCAGCTTGTAGCCATTGTAGCGGCCCAGCATGATCACGACGGCCAATACGATGAGCAGGAGTTCGGGGTAGACGAACACCATCTCCTCAATGAAGTCATTGGTGATAACGAAG
>JBCBTR010000072.1:0-10321 GCA_039818545.1 Pseudomonadota bacterium | reverse complement strand
GGCGATCGCGAGGCCCGACGTCCCCGCGCCGACGATGAGAACATCAGTATCGACCGCACTCATGGGTCAGTCCGTATACGATCAGGGCTCAAGCACCGTTGCGCCGGTCGTGCCGCGCCCTTCCAGTGCACGGTGGGCGTCGGCGACATCCCTCAACGCGAACCGCTGGCCGATATCGGCTTTCAGGGTTCCCGCCCGCAGCGCGCCGAACAGAGCAGCAGCGCCCCGGCGCAGGCCGTCAGCATCCGCGATGAAATGGAACAGGCCGGGCCGCGTCATCACAAGCGAGCCCTTCGCGTTCAGGATGCCCGGCGGCACCGGATCAACCGGGCCAGACGCATTGCCATAAGTGATGAACCAGCCACGCGGCTTGAGCGCGTTAAGCGAGGCCTGTGCAGAGTCCTTGCCGACACTGTCATAGGAGACATCGACGCCCGCGCCGCCCGTCAACTCGCGGGCACGTGCCGCCACGTCTTCGCCGGAAAGGATGATCGCATCAGCGCCTTTGGCGCGCGCAAGCTCCGCCTTTTCTTCGGTTGAGGTGACGCCAATCACGCGCACGCCAAGGCTGGATGCCCACGGCACCAGCAGGGAGCCGACACCGCCGGCGGCCGCCCAGACGAGCGCGGTCTCTCCCGGGCTCGCACGTCGGATTTCGAAGAGCAGCATCCACGCCGTCAGCCCTTTCAGGAGCACGGCGGCGGCTGTCTCCTCGGAGATTCCTTCGGGCAGTTTCAACATGCGCGCGGCGGGGCCTTTGAAGTGGCTCGCATAGGCCCCCGCCCCGAGATAGGCGACACGGTCCCCAACCTTCAGGTCTTCAACACCGTCACCGACGGCCTCGACGATCCCGGCACCTTCGGAGCCCGGCGTGAAGGGCAGCTTCACCGGGTAAAGCCCGGTGCGGTGATAGGTGTCGATAAAGTTGAGCCCGATCGCCGTTTGGCGCACGATGGCTTCGCCCGGTCCGGGTGCGTCGATCTCCAGCGGTTCGACTTTCAGGACTTCAGGTCCGCCATGCTCGTGGATGTTGATGGAATAGGCATCGGTCATGGCGGTCTCTCCCGGAATCGTGTTCGTTGCTCGCCATGAAAAGCACGACATTGACTTGCGGCATAGACGAAGCCGGACGCGGGCCGTGGGCCGGGCCGGTCACAGCAGCGGCTGTGATCCTTGATCCCGCCCAAACGATCGATGGCCTGACCGACTCCAAGAAGCTCACCGAAAAACGCCGCGAGGCACTGGAGCCACTGATCAAGACCCATGCGCTGGCCTGGTGCGTGGCTCATGCGAGCGTTGAGGAGATCGACCGGCTGAACATTCGCGAGGCGACGTTTCTTGCGATGACACGGGCGGCCAACGGGCTCAGCACTGCGCCAGCCCTCGCGCTTGTCGATGGCAATGCCTTGCCGCGCGATCTGCCGTGTCCGGCTCGTGCAATCATAAAGGGTGATCTGACGGAACCCGCCATTTCAGCGGCCTCCATTCTCGCGAAAACAGAGCGTGACCGCCTCATGCGTGAGCTCGACATCGCCCATCCCGGCTATGGGTTTGCCAGCCATAAGGGCTATGGCGCGGCGGCTCATTCAGAAGCGCTGACCCGGCTCGGCCCCTGCCCGATCCACAGGATGAGTTTCGCGCCCGTGCGCAAGGCCGCAGCCAGCGCGGCCTGATCCTTCAGAAACGGTTAA
The DNA here is from genome assembly GCA_039818545.1 of Pseudomonadota bacterium. Classification (GTDB taxonomy): domain Bacteria; phylum Pseudomonadota; class Alphaproteobacteria; order Caulobacterales; family Hyphomonadaceae; genus JANQQC01. The sequence goes on along the minus strand of JBCBTR010000072.1, from coordinate 8,630 downwards.
CCAATCGGCGCGATTTCTTAACGGTTGAGAGATGGAGAGCGCGCGTGATTATCCCGTTCGGACTGCACCGCTGGCGCGGCGAGAGCGGCCGCCATTACTGGTTCAATATCACGCTGACCCATCGCGGCATTCCTGACTCGTCCGGGATCTACGTGTTTGTCCGCCGCCGGTTCTTCTTCTTCCTGAAGCCGCTCTATATCGGCAAGGCGACGAGCTTTCGCAGCCGGGTCATCGGTCATGAGCGCTGGCCTGAAGCGTGGTGGGATCGCGGCGCGACAGAGCGCCATTTCATGCGCATCAAGAATCCGAGCGAGCGCCACCGCGTCGAGGAAGACCTTATTCGCGGCCTAAGGCCCAAAATGAACAATATCCAGGTTCCACGCGGGGCCGATGACGCACCGAATGACCCGAAGCTTTTGAAGTCCTGGAAGTGGCGGCGCTGGTGGAACAAGCGCCTCGGCTGGCACGTCAAACTTTAGCGACCCTGTCCGGCCTTTCGCAACGGAAAGGCTCGCCCGCACCGCATGTTTGCGTTTACTCTCTGCAAAAATGTGGAGGAGACGAGCATGGATGGTGGCATCTGGAATTTTGGCGATGTGCTGGACGCGGTCGGCGGCGCGCTTGGCGAAGACCAGCCTGCCCTGATCCATGGCGACCGGATTATCTCATGGCCTGAAATGACGGCGCGGTCGAACCGCATGGCACGCGCCCTGATCGAGCGCGGCGCGATGCCCGGCGACAAGGTCGGCTTCTATATCCGCAACCAGCCCGAATATATGGAGGGCTTCGCCGCCGCCGTGAAAGCGCGGCTCACCCACGTCAACGTCAATTACCGCTATCTCGAAGATGAGCTGGTCTACATTTTCGACAATTCCGACAGCGTCGCTGTGTTCTATGACGCCGAGTTTCGAGACAATGTGGAGCGCGTCCGCGAGCGGCTGCCGAAGGTGAAGGTCTGGATCGAAGTTGGCGGCGGACCCGACACGCCGGACTTTGCCGAGAACTACGAAACCCTCGCCACGACCGGAGACGGCGCGCCGCTCTCAATGAAACGCTCAGGCGACGATCTGATGTTCCTCTACACCGGCGGCACAACGGGCATGCCCAAGGGGGTGATGTGGCCCCATGCGACATGGCGCGATTCCAGCCTGGACGCCCTGCGCCGGATTTATGGCGCAGCTCCTGAAAACATGGAGGAGCACCTTGCCTTCGTCGATGAGGTGGGCCGGCATGGCCGGCAGTTGCCCGCCTGCCCGCTGATGCACGGCACCGGCCTCTTTACAGCACTCGGCGCGTTCCTGAATGGCGGCGCGATCGTGACCATGGAGAACAGCCACAAATTCGACCCTGCCGCCCTCTGGGCAACGGTCGAGAAGAACGGCGTCACGGCCATGGCCATTGTTGGCGACGCCTTCGCCAAGCCGATGCTGAAAGTGCTCGACGACAATCCGGGCACCTATGATCTGTCGTCAGTTCAGTCGATCACGTCTTCGGGCGTGATGTGGAGCATGGAGGTCAAACGCGGCCTCATCAAACACATGCCGCAGGTCGCCCTGAATGACAGTTTCGGGGCCTCGGAAGCTGTTGGCTTTGGCATGTCCGTCACCACGGCGGACGGTGTCTCGGAGACCGCAAAGTTCGAGATCGGCGCGCACTGCAAGGTCTTCTCCGAAGACGGCCGCGAGATTGCTCCGGGGTCGGATGAGCCCGGCTTCATCGCACGCGGCGGCGCGGTGCCGCTCGGCTATTACAAGGACGAGAAGAAGACAGCGGAAACCTTCAAGACGATCGACGGTATCCGGTATGCGGTGCCGGGCGACTGGTGCACCGTCGCAGAGGACGGCACGCTGACCCTGCACGGGCGCGGCTCGATCTGCATCAATTCCGGCGGTGAGAAAATCTATCCAGAAGAGGTCGAGGAAGCCCTCAAGGAACACGGCGCTGTGCGGGATGCGCTGGTCGTTGGCGTTCCGGATGACAAATGGGGACAGGCCGTGACCGGCATCGTTGAGCTTTCAGACGATGGCACAGCCGACGAGGACACGTTGCGCGCGTTCGTGCGCACCAAGCTCGCCCCCTACAAGGCCCCCAAACGCGTGGTGTTCATGGACGACCTGAAACGCGCCCCGAATGGCAAGGCGGACTACAAGGGCGTGAAAGCCTTCGCGCTGAAAGAGCTCGGCATCGAGGGTTAGAGAGATTGCTGCCACACATCATGAGTTGGCCGGATGTCTGGCCACCACCTGCCGGCGGCTGAGGATCAGCATCACGAAGAAGAGGCAGGCGACGCCCACGGCCAGAGGAAACAGGGCCGTCGCCCATGTGTAATTCTCCAATGCCAGCAGCACGAACCCGTTTCGAACAGCCCCAAGGCTGAAGAAAACAGCATTCTCCTCCCATGGCGCACGGTAGGCCTTTCGGACCGACGGCCCGAAGCCGAGCAGGTCGACAATGGTCAGAATGATGACCGCCGATAGCGGGCTCGATGTGAAAAACCACATGGGCAAAGCGCTCAGCGCAAGACTGAGAAACACCCAGTCCATCCGCTCGAAGCTGGTATCGGCAGATTTGGAAAGCGCCAGCGCGGCAATGCCGATCGTCATCAGTCCGGACACGCCAATGGGCCAGGCACCGACGCCTGCGCCATCGGAGAGCTGGGCCAGGAAGACCACGAAGGTTCCTGCGCCCCAGATGTACCACGAAAAGACGTGCGGCCGCGTCTCTTCCTTCATGATGGCGCGCGCATAGGGATAGAACGCCACAAAAGTGAGACCGAGCGCAATCGCGCTGAAAACTGCCTTGGAAACGGTGACGTCGAACATGTCGGCATGTGACACATTCGGGGTCGGATTGACGAGCCACAAACATCTCTTGCCGCAGAGCGTGGTGGCGCATCCAGAGAGGCCAGATCGCCTTGCCTGTGCAGTTAATGGTGAACGGCACGGGTCTTGCTCATCATGAGCCATGGCCCGAGTAACGACCATCATTGATGTCCCATACCGCGTGATCACGCCACCGCGCGTTAACCGGACAATTGACGCCGCTGCACGCCAGCGCGCCGCCCGGCTTCCCCAATGGTTGCAGGACATGGACGTTGACTGGATCTTCCGCGAAGACGCCAAGCGACGCGCCAAATAGGCAACTCTCGCAGTGTCCGATTTTGGGTAGGCGGAGACACTTGCCGCAATTTAAGCTGATCCTGTTTCCGGGCGCGTAGACACCCACTCAACCCGTGCATTAGTGTCGAAAGGCATTGAATGAGGTCATGACTGACCGGCAAGGGACACTCTGTGAAAGCATTTCTGATTGCCGCGATTGCGCTGTTGAGCGCTTCGCCCGCTATGGGACAGGCGTTTCAGGGCCTTGCGCCAGATATGGCGATGTCGAACCTGCACAATGAACTCGAAAACCGCCGGCAGACCGAACGCGGCTCGACGGAACCGACGGGCTATGACGCCTTGCAATATGACGAAGTGGCGGAGTCGCTGGTGTCTTTCCTTGTGTTGAGCTGGATGGTGGCAAATCAGGAGAATGACTTCCCGCCCGATGCCTTCATGGCCGTCTTCATCGATCAGGCGACAAGCACGATGGATCAGGCCGAAGAGCTGAAAAACCGTAACATCAGACGCCAGTTCATTGGCTTGCTGGACGATGAATTCAGGACGCTCCACGCGCAATGGAATGCAACGCTGAGTGACCCGGCTGCGGAACAGCGCCTCTCGGACCGCGTCTGGCAGGACTATCTCGCGCAGTATGATTTGGATCTGCGCGCGATGAGCCTGGACGACTATCTACGAAAATAGAGAACGAGCGGGCGCATCAGCGCGAGCATTAATGTCTTGATCTCACCCACCTGCTCCGCCACACCGCAGGGCATGGCAGACGATCTTACCTCCTCCCCGGCCATCCATCCGCTGTTCGCCGACGCGCCCAAAAGCGTGGCGTTCAAGAAGCTGCGCAAACGTATCGTGCGCAGCGCGCTGCAATCGGTGGAAAACTTCGGGATGATCGACCGCGCGCGGTCGGACAAGCCGCGCTGGCTGGTCTGCCTGTCTGGCGGCAAGGACAGCTATGCCCTGATCGCTGCGCTGCTCGACCTGCAATGGCAGGGCGCGCTCCCCGCGGAGCTGCTCGCCTGCAACCTCGATCAGGGCCAGCCCGGCTTTCCAAAACACATCCTGCCGGACTGGCTGGACGGTGTCGGCGTGCCGTACCGGATCGAGACCGAAGACACCTACTCAATCGTCACGGAGAAAGTGCCAGAGAACAAAACCTTCTGCGCCATGTGCTCGCGGCTGCGCCGGGGCATTCTCTATCGCATCGCGCGGGAGGAAGGCTGCGAGGCCATCGTGCTCGGCCATCACCGCGACGATGCGCTTGAGACCTTCATGATGAACCTGATCCATGGCGGCCGTCTCGCGGCGATGCCGCCCAAGCTGCTCAATGATGCCGGGGACATGTTCGTGCTGCGCCCCCTGATTGGGGTGGCCGAGAGCGATCTCTCAAAGTTTGCCGAAGCAATGAAATTCCCGATCATCCCCTGCAATCTCTGCGGCAGTCAGGACGGGCTTCAGCGTCAGGCGATGAAGCAGATGCTGGATGAGTGGGAAGCGAAGAAGCCGGGCGTGCGGCAGGTCATGTTCCATGCCCTGTCCACCGTTCGGCCAAGCCATCTGGCAGACCCCCGCGTATTCGACTTTGCGGGCCTCGCCCTTGGCGGGGACGGTGAGGATGATCCCAACGTCCCCTTCTGAGGCTTTAAGCGGAGAGCGGTTTGTCCGCCCCAAAGACATCGTCGAGGGCAATCTTCGCACGTGACGTCTTCTTGCCGGCACCATCGCTGCGCACGATCTTGAAATCCGGCACGGTCCGGTTGGTTGCCATCGGTGTTGGCAGGGCATCGTAAGGGTTGCCGGAAAACTCGGTGGAGGATTCCAGCGAGGTTTTCGCGCGGGCAATCCGAGCAAGCGTCGCCTCGGCATCGCGATGAGCTTCGGTGGACTGGCTCTCAATGGTTTTCGAAACCGTCATCGCCTTGTCCAGCGCCTCGGCAACAGCAGCGGCCAGAGCATCTGCCGTTGTCTTGGACGCCGCGATCGCCATCTCGCCAGCCTTCAGGGCCGCGTCGACGTTTTCAGAGGAGGTGTCCATCTGCTGCGAAACCCGCTCAAGCGCATAGGTCAGCGCCATGGAGCGTTTACGCCCGTCTTTCGCCAGCCGGTCGATCTCAGCCACAATGGTGGCAAGGCGTTCGGCTGCGTCATCCATGGACGCCACGCGCGCATTCAGCGTGTCTTCCGCGCGCTGGATTTCGCCTTTGGCTTCTTCTGCGGCGGCCGTCACGCTGGAGGCATGCCGGCCAACGGCGTCTTCCATGAACGCGGTCTGTTCGGCGAGGGTTTTCGACGTTTCAGCCAGAGTTTCCACATGCCCGTTCAGGCCCTCGACGACAGCCGTGCCGTTCGTTTTGACAACACGTGCCGTGCGGCTGAGCAGACCAGCGGACTGGGTCAGGTCACCCGACAGATTGACGACATTGGCTTCGATCGACTCGATGTCGGAATTGAGCGAGTTCACCACAACAGACATCTTCTCAGCGAGCGTGACCGCCTTGGCCGCGCTCTCATCGGCGGGCTGGAGCAGGCCATTGGCCGCATTCAGCAGAGTTTCATTGGCATTAACCGTACGGCTGACCTGCGCGCCCAACCAACCGGCGAAAATCATGCCCAATCCGGGGACCAGCCCCAGCGCAACTGCGCCGGAAACAACCACTACAGACCCGGTTTCAAACAGGGACATTCCGGCGATCAGCGCAGCCGCGCCGCCCCACCAGATCCCTGCGAGCAAGCCCGCAGCGCCGATGATACAGCTATCCCTGCCTGACAGGCGTGTCATTTGATGAGCCACAACAAGTCTCCGTTTGAACATTCCAAACCCGGAAAGCGCAAACGCCGTGCCAATTCGCCCGTGACGGGAAAGAGATGGTTAACCCGGGAAGCCTTGCGCCTTCAGCCGGCCCGCCGTGTCTGAGACCTGACTCGCCTGCGGCCATGCGCAGTAATCGGCAGCATAGTAGGCCCCGGGGCGGGAATTGCCAGACAGGCCCGGCCCGCCAAAGGGCATATCCCCGCCCGCGCCAGCGGTCGGCCGGTTCCGGTTCAGGATCCCGGCCCGCATCTCCTGATGGGCGCGCAGCCAAAGCGCATCGTCATCAGATGTCAGCCCGCCCGAGAGGCCAAACCTTGTATCGTTGGCGCGTGTGATGGCCTCATCGAAGGATTTCACGCGGATGACCTGCATCAGTGGCCCGAAGAGCTCTTCATCGGGCACATCGCATCCGGTGACATCGACGATCCCGGCTGAAACGAACCCGCCGCCCCGCTCCAGACGCTCCAGCGCGCGAATCGGTTTCGCGCCCTTGCTGATCAGCATGTCCTGAAACTCAACGGCCTGTTCGGCGGCGCGCTCAGACACCAGCGGCCCCATGAACACGCCCTCCTCATCCCACGCCCCGATGCGAAGGCCCTCCGCGCGGGCAACCATGGCCTCGATGACCTGATCCCCGAACGTGCCTTCCGGCAGGAACACACGGCGCGCGCAGGAACAGCGCTGGCCGGTCGTCAGATAGGCCGACTGCGCCGCGATGTCCGCTGCTGCGTCGACATTGGCCGGGTCCCAGATGATGAGCGGATTGTTGCCGCCCATTTCGAGCGCGAGGATGACTTCAGGGCGTCCGGCAAAGTGCTTGTGGAAGTAGGTGCCGGTGGTTGCAGAGCCCGTGAAGAGAAGCCCATCGATATCGGCCTCGAGCAGGGCCGCGCCTGTGTCCCGGCCGCCATGGACAACGTTGAGGCAGCCTTCGGGGAGGCCAGCCGCTTCGAACGCCTCGACCATCAACGCGGCGACTGCGGGGGCAAGCTCCGATGGTTTGAACACGCATGTATTGCCGGCCAGCAACGCCGGAACGATGTGCCCGTTTGGCAGGTGGCCGGGGAAATTGAAGGGGCCAAAGACGCCCATCACGCCGTGCGGGCGATGGGTCAGATGGGCTGAGCCAAATCCTGTCTCGCCAAATCGCGTCCCGGCCCGTTCGACCTGTGCATTGATTGAGTGACCAATTTTGCCCTTCATCGCGCCGGCTTCGGACAGCGAGTCCCAAAGGGCCTTGCCCATATCGCGGCTGATCGCTTCGGCGATCGCGTCCGCGCGTTTGCCGATCTCTTCAGCATAGGCCTCAAGAATGTGCGTGCGATCATTCTGCGGCAGGCGCGCCCAGCCCGGAAAGGCCTTTCGCGCCGCAGCGGTGGCGGCGTTCACCTGCGCGGCATCGGCGGCCTGCCCGGCCCAGACGACGTCGCCTGTTGCCGGACAATGGTTTTCGAACGCCGGGCCATGGCCCGCTGTCCATGTCCCGTCGATGTACACATGCTTGTCCATCAGTGCCTCCGCAGCCAGACACGGGCCTGATCGCCCGGCTTAAGTTTCAGTCTGTCCATGACGTCCAGCGAGACGACGAAGCTGTCATCGCCGGTCGGCTCGCCCGTGGCGAGCGTCGTTCGAAAGTCTTCCATCCGATCATTCGAGATCAATGCCTGCGCGGCATTGTCACCGACCTCTCCGGCCTCAACCGTCAGCACTTCGCTTTCACGGATCGTGCGAATAACAGAGCGACGGGTCGTGACCATTGGCCCGCCATCGAAGATGTCGATCACGCGCTCGAACTCGAAGCCTTCCCATTCCAGCAGCTTCAGTGCGCCCACACCTTCAGGATGCACCCGGCCGATCACTTCGCGTGCTTCTGGCGGCAGCAGGTCGATATAGATCGGGTATTTCGGCATCAGATCGAGAATGAACTGATTGTCTGACACCGCGGAGAGGTAGTCGGCCTCGGTAAAGCTCATGCGGAAAAAGTGCTCGCCGAGACAGTCCCAGAACGGCGTCTCCCCTTCGCGGCTGACAACGCCGCGCAGCTCCGCCAGCACCTTGTCTCCGAAGCGATCCGGCTTGGCCGCCATCAACAAGTAGCGCGACTGCGCCGCAAGGCGGCCCGCCCCTGTTCCACGCGTCTCGGGCTTGAGGAACAGCGTGCCGACCTCGGTGTAACCGACAAACTCATTTGTCAGGACCAGCGCGTCCATGTCGAAGCGGCGATCTGCAGCCTGGCTCGCCTGCGCCAATGTAATGATGCGGTAGTTGAAAAACGGGTGGTCAATGCCAACGCCGGCCTTCACCGCCGAACAGCCAACCACTTCACCGGTCTCTGCATCCTCCATCATCAGAAGGTATTTGCCGTATTCGGGGCGCGGCAGGTTGCCGGCAAAGGCAGCTGTCGACTTCTCCAGACGTCCTTCAATCCGCTCCTCGTTCACAGGCAAACTCGTGAAGCCCGGCCCGGACAGCTCAGCCAGTTCCATCAAGGCATCAAAATCATCACTGCGCGATGGGCGCATCACATACGCGCTCATGGCATAAGCGCCTTGATCTTCCGGCCATCTATGCGGCCATCGGCGAGACGGTTCAGGATCATCGCTGACAGCGCGGCGCGTTCTGAGAAGCTGTCGGTTTCCACGAACTCCTCGGAGGAATGAATGCGGCCGCCACGGACGCCGAGCGTGTCCACATTGGGCACG
>JBCBTR010000071.1:0-10351 GCA_039818545.1 Pseudomonadota bacterium | reverse complement strand
TTCGAGGACGGGCTTGGCTGTGATGACGTTGACCACGCCGCCAGTAGCGTTCCGGCCGTAGAGTGTACCCTGCGGACCACGAAGCGTTTCAACGCGCTCGACATCGAAGAACTCGGCTTCGAAGAGTGGCAGGGCAACGTCAAAGGCACGCTGGGCAATTTCGGTACCGCCAAGGTCAAAGGCATGCTGAACGTTCCGCTCGGTGAGAACCTCGCCTTCCGCGTGGCTGGCTCCTACCTTGAACGCGAAGGTTTCGCGACCAATACCGTTACCAACAGCGACATTGATGGCCGCGAGCTTTACGGCATCCGCGGAACACTGGCCTTTGAACCAACTGAGTCTTTCCGCTCCTGGCTGATGGTCGAACACTTCAACGAAGACGACAATCGCCTCAGGACCGGCAAGCAGCTTTGCGATAAGGACCCGTATGAAACGAGTTTCGCCGGAGTCCCTATCGGACCTGTGGATCAGCTCTATACGACCCTAGGCTGCCAGGAAGCACCGCTGAGCCAATCGCTTGATCGGGTCAACTCGGCAGCAACGCTCGGTGGCGGCCTTGCCATTACAGCAGGTCTGCTGGACGGGGACGCCTTCACTGCGCCTCTCAACCCGAACCTGCGCGAGATCGAGTCCGCCTTCGACCCAATCTATCAGGCCGAGTCGACGCTCTACACGCTGAAAGGCGAGTACGATCTCAATGACAGCCTAACGCTGAGCTACATTGGTAGCTACATGGAAGACAAAGTTCTTTCCCGTGAGGATTACAATAAGGTCGCTCCAACGATCGCATTTAATGAGACGGCCGGCGCGTTTGCAGCCGTGCCTGCACTTTATTCTATCCTCTTCCCGGGCGGCGTTGTTGCGGATCCACAACTCGGCACGTCAAACGTGTTTCGGACGTTCGACCAGTCGGGCGGTGAGAGCGAGCAGATCACACATGAGCTTCGCCTGCAGTCTTCTTATGACGGTCGGTTCAACTTCAATCTCGGTGCAATCTATGTCGATTTTGAAGCCATCGATCCGGCGAATAGCGAAGATGGATACTACGTTTTCTCGAATTCGCTGACCGCTTTAGCCCAGATCAATAATGCCGCTGGCGGTGCCTTCTTCGGTGGAGAAGTGCCAATCGATACGGCAGGTAATGGCGAGGCCTTGTTCGAAGGCACGCTCGATGGCGCAGGCGGTAACTACTTCCGGTCACTTTCGCCTTACCGGCTCGAATCCTTTGCCGTCTTCGGTGAGGGCTATTTCGATGTGACCGATGACCTGCAGTTCACGCTGGGTCTTCGATACACCGATGATCAGAAAGAGCAGGACATTGTTCCTTCAATTCTGTTCACGCCGGGCGGCACAATCGACCCAACGGGCGTTCTTGAAGCGGACTTCCAGGAAGTCACTGGTCGTGTCGGTTTCGATTGGTCACCCGACCTCGCCGTCTCTGAAGAAACGCTGCTCTACGCGTTCTACTCACGAGGCTACAAGGGCGGCGGCATCAACCCGCCACAACCAGCGGGCGCTGAACTCTTCCCGCAGACCTTCGAGCCCGAATTCATCAACTCGTATGAAATCGGAACGAAGAACACCCTTGCAGGCGGCGCGCTACAGCTCAACGCGAGTGGGTTCTTCTATGACTATGAAGGCTACCAGATCACTCAGATCATCAACCGCAGCTCGGTGAACTTCAACATCGACGCAGAGCTGACGGGTTTTGAACTTGAGACGCTCTGGAACCCGGTTTCCACGCTTGTTCTCAGCTCCAATCTTGGTCTGCTGGACACGAGCATCGTGGATACGTTTGGTGTCGATGTGCTGGACCGTGCCAATGGCCGCGACGATCTCGTTGTTCTGAAAAACGCTGTGAACTTCGCAAACTGCGTTGTGTCTGCGCAGGGCTACGCAACCGTTCTTGGTGCCATTGATGCCGGCCTTCTGGCCCCCGGTTCAAGTGCAGGGCTCTGTACGGGTGCATTTGCCGGTGGCGAAGCTGGTTTTGGGCTTGATCCAGATGCTGTCGTTACCTTCACCAATCCTGATGGAACACAGGGAACGGCCAGCTTGCTGACACCGTTTGAAGGCGACGCCAAAAACCTGGATGGTAACTCCATCCCGGGTGCACCTGAAATGACCTTCAGCTTGGGTGCCGAGTACACCTGGCTACCAAGCGGCGAAGGCAACCTTGGTGATTGGTCTGCGACGGCGCGCGCGGACTACTACATGCAGTCCGACAGCTTCAGCCGTGTCTGGAACACAGGCCGCGATGAGCTCGAAAGCTGGGACAACGTCAACCTGTCCCTTCGCTTCGACAATGAAGCAAACGGCCTGTCGGTTGAGGTCTTCGGCAAGAACGTCACTGATGAGGAAGTCATCACCGGTGCTTACCTGACCGATGACTCTTCAGGCCTGTTCACGAACATCTTCCTGACCGAGCCATCGACCTGGGGCGTCAGCCTCTCCAAGTCCTGGTAGGGCTTTCAGGCAAAACTTGAGCAAGGGCGGCTTTCGGGCCGCCCTTTTTCATTGGCCGTTCAGGCTTCACGGGTGCTGCGAACAGCCTATATTCCCGATAACGTCGTAACGGAGACATTCCTCATGCGTATCGCATTGACTGCTGCATCTGTTCTGGGTCTCGCGGCCTGTGGAGGGGCCGTCGCATCTGGAGATGAGGGCGATAACACCGCATCATCCGGACTGGCTCTGGAAACAGTCGCAGAAGGCCTCGAATTCCCATGGAGCATGGTTTTCCTTCCGAGCGGTGAGATGCTGGTGACAGAGCGCGAGGGTCGCCTCCGCATTGTCCGCGATGGGGCGCTTGATCCCGCGCCCGTCTCCGGCACACCTGAAGCCTACGTCGCCAATCAGGGCGGCTATCTCGGCCTCGCTCTCGACCCCGCCTTCGACACCAACCGCCTGCTCTACCTCGCCTATTCCAAGGGCGACGACGACGCCAACCATACCTCGGTTATTCGCGGACGCCTCTCAGAAGACGGCGCGAGCCTGTCTGGCGTGGAAACGATCTTCGAGGCCGATGCCGTCAAGGCGCGCGGCGTTCACTTCGGCGGCCGGCTCATGTTCCTTCCGGATGGATCGCTTCTGGTGACGCTGGGCGATGGATTCATGCACATGGATGAGGCCCAGTCGCTGGAGAACCATTTCGGCAAGATCGTCCGCATCATGCCAGACGGAACGACACCGGAGGACAATCCCTTTGTCGGTCAGGAGGGTGCGGAACCAAAGATCTACACGCTCGGCCACAGAAACGTTCAGGGCATCGCCTATGACGACGAAACCGGAACACTCTTCGCCCACGAACACGGCCCCAAGGGCGGTGACGAACTGAACGTGATCGAGCCCGGCACAAATTATGGCTGGCCGGAAATCACCTATGGCGTGAACTATGACGGCACAATCATCACAAATCGCACCAAAAAAGAGGGCCTCGCCCAGCCTGTTGAGAAATGGGTTCCGTCCATCGCGCCATCCGGCATGACAAAGTACACCGGCAACCAGTATCCCGGCTGGACGGGCGACCTATTCATTGGGGCGATGAATGGCCCACGCGGCCAGAAGCTTGTCCGCATTGATCTGGAAGACGGCGCAGTCGTTGGACAGGAAGCCCTGCTGACAGATGAAGGCTATGGCTACCGCGATGTTGCTGAAGGGCCGGACGGATATCTCTATCTTGCAACGGCCGATCTCGACGGCGCGATTTTCCGTCTGAAGCCGGGCGAATAGGGCTCGTCAGACGCCCCGGCGCGAGCGCAGGGCGGTGGAGAGCGTCCCGTCATCGAGATGGTCAAGCTCGCCCCCGACGGGCACACCATGCGCGAGGCGTGTGACGGACACACCGGTTGGCTCCAGACGTTCAGCCACGTAGTGGGCCGTGGTCTGGCCATCGACGGTCGCGTTGAGTGCAAGGATAACCTCCCGCACACCGCCCGCAGAAACGCGCGCGTCCAGCGGCGCAAGATTCAACTCGTCCGGACCAATACCGTCAATCGCGGAGAGCACACCGCCCAGCACATGGTAGCGACCGCGAAAAGCACCTGCCCGCTCCAGCGCCCACAGGTCTGGCACATCTTCCACCACGCAGATCAAGCCGTCATCGCGGCCGGGGGCCTGACAAACGGCGCAGGGCTGCATTGTGTCAAAGTTCCCGCAGGTGTCGCAGGTTTCGATCTTGTCGGCGGCTTCCGCCAGCGCATCCGCCAGCGGGATGAGCAACTGATCTTTGCGTTTCAGCAAATGAAGGGCGGCGCGGCGCGCTGATCGAGGGCCAAGCCCCGGCAGCTTGCCGATCAGTTCGATCATGCGAAGGATTTCCGGTCCGGCGGCGCGGTCTGTCATGTGGCGCATATGGGCGCTGATTCCATTGCGAGGCAAGCAGGCGCTGGCTAATCGCCTGTATAAGACGCTCGCGGGCGGATTGGCGCTCCGCTGGCCGATTGCTCGATCGCATGGGCAATCCAGCCGGCCATCCGCCCGCACGCAAAGAGAAGGAATGGCGCATCATCCGTCAGCCCCAGCGAAACCGTCAACGCCGCAAGCGCCATGTCGATATTGGCAACGTCTCCGGCTGCGGCTTCGGCAGCGGCAATCGCCTCAGCGACATTTTCCGGCAGTTGCATCCATTCCAGAAGCGCAGTCGCGCGCGGGTCTCCCTCTGGATACAGGGGGTGTCCGATCGCCGGAAGACGCTCTCGCCGCGCGGCAAGCTCGGCAATGGCCCGCTCAGGCCCGGCTGACTCGCATCTGCGCAGATAGGCCAGTGCACGGGCAGATGCTTCTCCATGAAGCGGCCCGCTCAGCGCAGCGCAGCCGGCGAGCGCGCAAGCCGCAAGCGGCGCCCCGGTAGAAGCGGCAACGCGCGCAGCGAATGTTGACGGGTTCAGCTCATGATCGGCAAGCAGCACAAGCGCTCGCCGCAGCAGATCGATTCCGCCGGGCGAGAGCTGCCAGAGCCGACCAAGTGTCTGATGGCAAAATCCCCTGCCCTGATAACCGGCCGCCGCCGAGCACACACCGGACAGCAGGTCGAGCCCCTCAGCGGCAAGCGAGGCGGAGGCGCGTCCGAAGGTCGGCAGGTCAGCTGCCGCACGCGCCGCCAGAAAGGACAGGATGCGCGCCTTGCCGATGTCACCCGTTATCGGCGCTGCGGTGTCCGAAGTGTCCGGCGGGACGCTCTCACCACAAAGCAGCGCCGCAACGGACTCCAGCGTCGAAGTCTCTGCCAGATCAATCGCATCAAGGCCGCGATAAATCAGGCGACCGTTACGAACCGTCGTAATCTTCGTCGTCATCACCGGATCACCCCAGGCGATAGCGGCCGATGCAATCGCTTCCCGACCCCGCCCGCTGCGCCGACGCTTGATCAGGGCGTCAATATCGGCGGCGGAATACGCGCTGATGCGCGGATCGTCGTCCTGCGGGCGCGAGGCCACGAGACCCCGGCTGACATAGGCGTACAGCGTCTGCGGCTTCACGCCGAGCCGGGAGACGGCTTCGTCACGGTCAATCCATTTCATACATTGATTATATTGATCAAGATTGACGATAAGCAAGTCCTGTCCGACCTAGTGGCCAAAAGAAAGGCAAGACACATGGACACAGGACTTGAGCATATCGTCGCCGCCGAAACGGTATTGTCAGACGTTGATGGAGAGAAAGGCCGGCTCGTTATTCGAGGCTGGCCCGTGGAAACACTATCGGCGTCACTGGCCTTTGAGGATGTCGCCCACCTCTTATGGTCGGGCTTTTTCGAGGAGCTGCCGGATGCAAGCGAGCTTGGCGTGCAGCTCGGTGCCGCCAGAGAACTGGCCTTCAGCAACATGATGGAGCCTGCATCTGAGCTCAACACGGTTGGCTCGCTTCGCTTCGGCTGGGCGACAGTGCATGACGACGAAACACTTGAGACGGCCATTCAGATCACCGCCGCCGGCCCTGTTTTCACGGCTGCCGCGATCCGTCGCGCTGCCGGGCTTGCGCCCATCGCACCCGATCCGAGCCTTTCAACCTCTGCCGACTTTCTCTGGATGATGTCCGGTAAGATGCCAACGCCGAAGGCCGTGCGTGCATTGGACGCCTATCTTGCAACGGTGTGCGATCACGGCCTGAACGCATCGACCTTTGCGGCGCGCGTCGTCGCTTCCACACGCGCAGGCCTGACCTCGGCAGCAATCTCGGGGCTTTCAGCCTTGAAAGGCCCGCTGCATGGCGGCGCGCCCGGGCCGGTTCTGGATATGCTGGACGATATCGGAACCCCGGAAAATGCCGAGCGCTGGATCGACGATGCGCTTGCACGCGGCGAACGTCTGATGGGCTTTGGTCACCGGGTCTATCGCGCCCGCGACCCGCGTGCGGACGCCTTGAAAGCCGCTATCAGCCAACTTCCGGACACGGCAGGACGGCTTGACTTTGCCGAGCATATCGAGAGCGAAGTGCTGGAACGGCTGTCGACAAAGTATCCGCAGCGAGCGCTGGAAACCAATGTCGAATTCTACACCGCCCTGCTTCTGGAGGCGCTCGACATTCCGCGTCACGCCTTCACGGCCGTGTTCGCCTGTGCGCGGGTTCTTGGCTGGATTGCCCATGCCTGCGAGCAGATTGAGGAAGGTCGGCTTGTGCGCCCGAAATCGGTTTATCGGGGACCGTTGCCGCAAGCGGCCTGAGCCTAGAACGGCATCTTGAAGCCCGGCATCAGGCCACCGCCAAGACCTTTGGTGGCCTCCTTCATCGCGTCTTCCATGGCTTCATCCAGCTTGCGACGCGCATCGGAATGAGCCGCCTTGATCAGATCCTCGACGATTTCGGCCTCATCACTCATGAGGGTGGGATCGATGCTCAGGCCGATCAGCTCGCCTTTGCCCTTGAGCGTGACGGAAACAAGTCCAGCCCCGGCAACGCCGGTGGCCTCGGTCGCTTCGATCTTCTCCTGCGCCTCGGCCATTTGTTTCTGCATGGCCTGCGCCTGCTGCATGATCTTGCCGATATCTTTCATCAACTCTTCCTTTGGGTTCAGGCGCGTTTTGGAGTGAGCGGCAGAACATTGGCACCCACCTCGTCCTGATCAAGCGGGCCTTCCTGACGCACCTCGATAATTTCGGAGCCGGGCATCGCCGCCAGCGCCGCCGCGATCGTTGGGTGACTGGCCGCATCGGCGACCTTTTCGTCATGGATACGGCTGGCGCGTTCTTTGATGGTCTCGCCGCTCGCCTCGGCGACTTCCACCCTCCATGACTCGCCGGTTTCTTCTTCGAGGAACAGCGACAGCCGGCGAAGGATATCAGCGGGCGCGCCCTCTTTCACGGCACAGACGATACGTCCGGGCTCAAAGGATGCGGGGCGCAGATAGGTTTCGACTTCGCCAGCGAGGATCGCTTCCCGCCGGGCCGAAAGAAGACCTGCAATATCGTCGAAACTCTTCAGACCAACAGGTGCGGGTGCGGGCTCAGCCGCTTCAGTCTTTCCCGCAGGCGGGCTCTCCCCACCCCGGCCTCCTTCGCCGCTGGCCAGCATCCGCGCGGCCTCTTCCGGCGATGGCAGATCAGCCGCCGCCGACAGGCGCAGGATGACCATCCGCATGGCTGTATCCTGCTCAGGCGCGATCTGGGCGTCGCTATAGCCGGACAATAACATCTGCCAGTATCGCGCGGCCTGCGCGGGCGAGAGCCGCGCGGCGATGTCTTTTGTCCGGGCGACCCAATCAGATGGGCCGGGCGGTGAGTAATCGTCTCCGGTGACCTGGGCGGTCGCCACTTCGGCGCAAATATCCAGCAGATCCTTCAGGAGGACGAGCGGATCAGCGCCCGCAAGCAACTGGTCCTGCGCTTCGGCGCACGCGCCCTTTCCGTCTCCGGAGATGGCCATATCGAAGACATCGAGAAGGCGTGCCCGATCGCCGAGGCCAAGCATGTCCCGGACCGCAGCGCCGGTGACAGCTTCCCCATCGGTGGTCTGCACGATTGCCTGATCGAGAATGGACAGGGCGTCGCGAACCGAGCCTTCAGCGGCGCGTGCGATCAGGCCGAGACCTTCCTCTGAAACATCGGCTCCTTCGCGTTTCGCGATTTTGCCGAGATGCGTCGTCAGCGCGGAGGCATCGAGCCGCTTCAGGTCAAAGCGCTGGCAGCGCGAAAGCACCGTGACCGGCACTTTGCGGATTTCGGTCGTGGCGAAAACGAATTTCACATGCGGCGGCGGCTCTTCCAGCGTCTTCAGCAGCGCGTTGAACGCCGCGGTCGAGAGCATGTGAACCTCATCGATAATGTAGACTTTGTAGCGCGCAGACACGGGCGAATAGCGCACGCCATCGAGCAATTCGCGCATGTCGGCGACGCCGGTTCGGGAGGCCGCATCGAGTTCCAGGACGTCCGGATGCCGGCTTTCCATGATCGCATTGCAATGCTCGCCGGGTGGATCGAGATGGATGGACGGGCCATCTGCGCCCTCGCGGACATAGTTCAGGCCGCGCGCAAGCAGCCGCGCCGTCGTTGTCTTGCCGACCCCGCGAACGCCGGTTAGCATGAAGGCGTGAGCGATACGTCCGGTTTCGAACGCGTTCTCCAGCGTTCTGACCATGGCTTCCTGCCCGATCAGGTCAGAGAACAGTCTTGGGCGATATTTGCGCGCCAGCACCTGATAACCCGCATCAGCACTGCCCATCTCCTCGTCGCCAAACATGGAGAAGGTCTTGTCGTCTGGGGCGTTTTCGCCGGAAGGATCGTCGGACTCGCTCATCGGCGGGATAATGCGCCGGAGTCAGGTCTCGACGCAATGGAACGCACCCTAAGCGCTGCCGAAAACACGTTCGAAAATCAGGTCGACCTGCGCAAAATGATAATCGAGGTCGAAAAGCCCTTCGAGTTGATCATCCGACAGGCGCGCGGTGACCTCTTCATCGGCTTTCAGGAAGCCAAGGAAATCGCCCTCGCCCGCCCAGGTGCGCATCGCATTGCGTTGGACCAGACGATACGCGTCTTCGCGGCTAACCTCGGCCTCGACAAGCGCGAGCAGAACGCGCTGGGAATTGTGCAGACCGCCAAGCTGATCGAGGTTCTTCATCAGGTTTTCCGGGTAGATCAGCAGATTTTCGACAACACCCGCGAGGCGATGGAGCGCGAAATCCAGATGAATAGTCGCATCCGGCCCGATCCCGCGTTCCACCGACGAGTGCGAGATGTCCCGCTCATGCCAGAGGGCGACATTCTCCATGGCGGGCGTCACAGCAGAGCGCACAAGTCGGGCAAGGCCGGTGAGGTTTTCCGTCAGCACCGGATTGCGTTTGTGCGGCATGGCTGAGGAGCCCTTCTGGCCAGCAGAGAAGAACTCTTCGGCTTCAAGGACTTCGGTACGTTGCAGGTGACGGATTTCCGTCGCGATCCGCTCAATCGAGGAGGCGATCACGCCGAGTGTTGCAAAGAACATGGCGTGACGATCACGCGGAATGACCTGCGTGGAGACGGGTTCGGGCTTGAGGCCAAGCTCCTTCGCGACATGTTCTTCAATCCGCGGATCGATATTTGCGAATGTTCCGACCGCGCCGGAGAGCGCACAGGTCGCAATCTCTTCACGGGCGGTTTCCAGCCGGGTTTTCGCGCGTTGGAACTCGGCATGGAACGTCGCGAGCTTGACGCCGAACGTGGTCGGCTCGGCATGAATGCCATGGCTGCGCCCGATGGTCGGCGTCAGCTTGTGTTCCCGGGCCCGCTTTTCCAGCGCCGCGAGAACACGGTCTACTCCGGTCAGAAGCAGCGCGCTCGCCCGGTCGAGTTGGACGTTGAAACACGTGTCGAGCACGTCCGATGAGGTCAGGCCCTTGTGGAGGTAACGCGCCTCATCGCCGACATGCTCGGCGACATTGGTCAGGAAGGCGATGACGTCGTGCTTCACTTCCGCTTCGATGGCGTCGATCCGGGCGACCTCGAAGCCGCCACGCTCGCGCACAGCCGCCGTCACGCCTTGAGGAATTTGACCGAGCTGTTCCATCGCCTCGGCGGCCAGCGTCTCGATTTCGAGCCAGATACCGAACTTGGTTTCCGGCGACCAGATGGCTGTCATTTCCGGGCGGGCATAGCGTGGAATCATGGCGGGCTCCTTCTCAGGCGTTTCAATACAGGACGAGGCCGCGCAGGAAAGAGACAAGCGGCCATAATGCACCGTTTCCGACGTCTTACCTGCCTCCTGATCTGCAGCGTTGACGCCACGTCGCGGCTCGCCAGCGTCCACGGGGATCGCTAATCTTGGGGCAAATCGAAGGAGAGTTTCAGTCATGGCGAAGGGCGCGATGCCGGTTCTGGTCGGCGTAGGACAGTCTATCAGCGAGTGGGACGGCACGGCCGGTCCTGAAGGGGCTCCC
>JBCBTR010000070.1:0-10541 GCA_039818545.1 Pseudomonadota bacterium | reverse complement strand
CTGCATTGCTACAGAGCCCAGCACAGAGGCCGGGGTGCTTCCCACCCGGGTTTAACCGGGCACCCGGACGGCGCTGCTAGACGGGGATACGAGAGAGCCGTCTCCCGCGCCCGCCAGACCGCGACCTCGTTCCCCAAAGCCAGACGGCCGACCCGGCCCTTCATGGGGAGCGATGTGAGCATCATAGCTGTGCGCCAAAGGGGTGGGATAAGTTTCTGCCTGATTTCTACACCGCTCATCCCGGCGCAGGCCGGGATCTCTAACAGATACTCCGGAACACGCGGGACGAGATCCCGGCCTGCGCCGGGAGGAGCGGGTGAAAAGGCGGGGATAAGCGTGCACCAGACCGCCGCATCGCCGGAGGACAAGACGATCATTGAAGCTGAGACGCCAGTTACGGCCGTTCAAGCTGTCTCGACCGAATGATCAGATAGGCGGCAAAGCCGGTGGCGACGCCGGGCACGAAGGAGAGCGGGATCGCGATCCAGCCATGTTTTATGCCCAGCGCGCTGCGCTCATAGATGATCCATACGAACAGGATCGCTGCGCACAGGAACACATCGAGCGAATAGCCTGTCGAGAATGGATTGACAAAACCGGCAGCGAACGCGCCGATGACATCGCCGCTCTCCAGGAGTGGCGGGACAACGATGACGCAGAATGCGATCGCAAACGCGACGCCTAATGCGATGACGACACATTCAAAGACTATTCTTGGCATCTGACTTCCCCCAGCACTGGTGTGCTCTTCATCGAGCCCTTGCGCCTCTTCCTATCACAATCGGGATGACCGCTTTCGACCCAAAGCAGACAGGCGAACGGCCCCCAGGATGAGGCCAGCTTTCAGCGCCGCCTAGTCTTTAGCTCGCCGCGAGCGACACCTGCTCGATGGACCTCCAGGAATGTCCGATGGTTTTGCTGTTCAGGTCATACGAGAAAACATTGCCGCCGCCGGCGGGCTGATCGTGTTGCCGGCTGATCTCCAGAGCCGCCAGCTGGCAGTACAACAGTGTTCCGACGCCGCCATGGCCGACCATGAGCAAATCGCCTTCGGGATTGTCTTTGATGATCCGGGCCGCTTCCTGACTGATCCGCGCCTGCGCATCCACGGCTCTCTCCCAGCCGCGAACGCTCTCTTCGGGGGCTTCGAAAAACCGGTCCGCGACGCGCTCAAACTCTTCCGGTTCCAGAAAGCCTGTCGCGCTTCGGTCATTCTCGTGAGTCCGTTCGCGAATCCGGACCGGCACGTTGATGACGTCAGACACCGCCTTCGCCGTTTCGATGGCCTTCGTCTCGGCGCTGGACACAATGACACGCGTGGATCTCAGAATGGGCAGCGAGGCAAAGAGAGCGGCGCGCGCGTGTCCGACCTCAGACAGCCCCCATTCCGGCACCGGGACGGACGGGTCGATCTGCACTTGCGGGTGGGTGAGATATCTCAGGATTCTGGACATTGAAGAGACGCTAGTGACCGCGGCGCGGGGTGTCCAATGGCTCGTTCTGACCAGACCCTAAAAGACAGATCTGGCTTCATCCCGGGCGCAGCTGCCTGAGTTCAGCCAGCATGGCCGCTTCGAGGCGGGGCGCGGTTTCATGAACCCATGTCGGCTCCCGATGACGGATCATCAGCCATAGAAGGGACTTCACATCCCAGAAGGTCGCATCGATCAGTCCCGGCTCGGACTTGTCGCGCTTGAAGTGCCAGTGGACGGAGTTTGGGAACTTGGTTCGGGAGTAGCCGCCGATATGCGAGATATACAGGCCTGCCGCCTCCGCAGCGCGCTCGACCACGCGCATGATCTGCTCTTTGGAGATGCCGTCGGGCACCGGGATATGGACGTCATCTGATTTCTTTTCCTTGGGCATTTTTCGGGCCTCGCTCTGATTGCGCCCAATTTGGGTAGAGATACTTTTGTGGCCTCGCAACACCCGGCTTCGGGCTGCCTGTTGCGCCGGCATTGGAGCGCTTGACGCCCCTCCTCCCCCAAACGAAATGGCCCCGGCGCGAACACCGGGGCCATCGTCGTTTTAGAGGTGGGCCGGTTTAGCCGGGCATGACGACCGTATCGATCAGGTGCACGACGCCATTGGAGGCATCAACATCCGTCGCGATGATGTTGGACGTGTTGCCGGCCGCATCGGTGAGGATTGGCGCACCGTCCACGATGGACGCGGTCAGGATCGCGCCGTTGACTGTGGTGATTTCGAACGTGCCGTCTTCCTCGCCCTGAATGGCGGCAACGAGATCGGCGGCCATCACTTCACCGGCGACGACGTGATAGGTGAGGATGCCGGCCAGCGTTTCCTTGTTCTCAGGCTGGACGAGCGTTTCGACCGTGCCCTCGGGCAGCTTGTCGAAGGCGCTGTTTGGCGGGGCGAAGACCGTGAACGGGCCGTCGCTGTTCAGCGTGTCGACAAGGTCAGCGGCGGTGACGGCGGCCACCAGCGTGGAGAGGTCTTCATTGCCTGCGGCGATGGTCACGATGGTTTCACCGGCTGGCGCTTCAGCGGTCATCTCGGCCTTGGCGTGTCCATCGGCCATGGCGTGTCCGCATGCGGTGAGCGCGGTCGCGGAAAGCATGGCGGCGGCGAGAGTGGTCTTGAGCGTAAACGTCATTGGGAGGTCTCTTCTTTGCTGCTGTGTTCAACCAACACACCCCTTATACGAAGGGGCCGAAGAGCCGGATCATATTTTATTGCGCTTTATTTACGATATATTTGTGACGGCTTGCACAGCAACTAACCGCTGAGCGGCCACCCCATTAGGTCAAAGAGTTTCGTCGTCAGATCACCTGCAATCTTTTTAATGCTCTCGCTTGCTGCCAGCACAATTGCTCCTCTGAGAACGCCGTTCACGAAGCGTGAAATCAATTCAGGTGACAGCCGAGCAACTCCCAAAGATGCCTCAAAGATCGCAATCTCTGAGAGCAATATCTCGCGGTCCCGAGTTTCAAGTTCGTTGTCCTCAACAACGGCCTTTTTCAACTCAGATGCTGAATTCACCACCTCCGTGACGTCATAATCGCTGAGTTCGACGTAGTTTCTCGGAATCGAGTATCCGACTTTGAATTCGAACTCGCGCTTCATCTGCTGAAGCATAACAATTAGACGCGTCCGAGGATCGCGAACGGTTATAGGCTTGTCACCAATCCCATCCGCTATGGTCTTTGCCTTGGCAGCAAGCATCAAGTCCTCAGATTTGCTTAGGATGTGCAACACCGACCCAAGCCATTCATGATTGATCATCAGATCATGTCGAAAGGTGGCCTTGTCTGGTGCCGAACCCAACAACTTCACAATCTCGGTCAGGACGTCTTCGTCAGTCGACATTAATCATCTCGGACATCAATTCCGCCCGGCCCGCTTGTCCCTTCCGGCCAGCAGGCGCAGGCGCAGCGCGTTCAGCTTGATGAAGCCTTCGGCGTCTTTCTGGTCGTAGGCGCCGTGATCGTCTTCGAAGGTGACGATGGCTTCTGAGTAGAGCGAGTAAGGCGAGGTGCGCCCGACAAGGTGTGCGCCGCCCTTGTAGAGTTTCAGGGTGACTTCGCCGGTGACGTAAAGCTGGGAGTGGTCGATGGCGGCCTGTAGCATTTCACGCTCCGGGCTCCACCAGAAGCCATTATAGATGAGCTCGGCATATTTCGGCATCAGCTCGTCTTTCAGGTGGCCGGCCCCGCGGTCGAGCGTGAGCTCCTCCATGCCGCGATGGGCGGTCAGCAGGATGGTGCCGCCGGGCGTCTCGTAAATGCCGCGCGACTTCATGCCGACAAAGCGGTTCTCAAGGAGGTCCAGCCGGCCGATGCCGTGCTTGCGGCCATATTCGTTGAGCTCCGTGAGGAGCGCGGCCGGGGACAACGCCTTGCCATTGATGGAGACGGCATCGCCTTTCTCAAAGCCGACCGTGATCGTTTCCGGCGTGTCGGGCGCATCTTCGAGATGGGCGGTGCGTTGGTAGACGAAGTCAGGGGCTTCGACGCCCGGGTCTTCCAGCGCTTTGCCTTCCGAACTTGTGTGCAGGAGGTTGGCGTCGACGGAGAACGGGGCCTCGCCGCGCTTGTCGGTGGGCACGGGGATGCCGTGCTTTTCGGCGAAGTTGATCAAGTCGGTGCGGGATTTGAACGCCCAGTCGCGCCAGGGGGCGATAACCTTGATGTCCGGGTCGAGGCCGTAATAGCCGAGCTCGAAGCGGACCTGATCGTTCCCCTTGCCCGTCGCGCCATGGCAGACCGCATCGGCACCGACCTGATGGGCGATCTCGATCTGACGCTTGGCAATGAGCGGACGGGCAATGCTTGTGCCCAGCAGATAGACGCCTTCATAGACAGCATTCGCTCGGAACATCGGGAAGACATATTCGGCGACGAACTCCTCGCGCAGGTCCTCGATGAAGATGTGCTCGGGCGGGATACCCATTTGCAAGGCCTTCTGGCGGGCCGGCTCCAGCTCCTCGCCCTGCCCGAGATCTGCGGTGAAGGTCACGACTTCGCAGCCGAACTCGACCTCAAGCCATTTCAGGATGATGGAGGTGTCGAGGCCGCCGGAATAGGCGAGAACGACTTTCTTGGGAGCGGCTGACATGGACATGACCTCAGAATGAACGAAACGCGGCGCACACTAGGCACCCGGGCGGCGCTGGCAAGCCGCTGGCGGGGCGAAATCGGCGCCCTTGGACCATTACCGCGCCGTAATGGGGTGCGAACTTGTCCTCATCGCCAACCGGGAGGACGCCCAGATGAAGACACTCGCATTCGCACTCGCCGCCGCCACAGCCATCCCGCTGATGGCCTGCGCGAGCCCCGCTAAACCCACGCCCGTCATCAATGAGGTGTCCATCGTGCCATCCGACCAAGCTGTTCATTCCTACATCCTGCTGGACCGGACCGGCTCCATGTCGTCCATCTGGGACGAGGCGCTGGGCTCTGTGAACGCCTATGCCGGCTCTGTCGGGACGCCTGAAGACGGCGAGGCGGATGATCTTGAGACCGCCGTGACGCTCGCCGTGTTCGACTATCAGGAGAGCCTGCAATTCGATGTGCTACGCAAGGATGCCGAGCCTGAGACATGGGCTCCGGTGACAAGCGACGAAGCCTCGCCGCGCGGGATGACGCCGCTGTTCGATGCGATCGGCCGCATGGTGGCGCTCGCCGAAACCGATGCGCCGGAGAAAGCCGTGATTGTGATCATGACCGATGGGATGGAGAACTCGTCCCGTGAGATCACCAAGGATGGCGCGAACGCTGCCCTCGACCGGGCCCGGGCCCGCGGCTGGGAAGTTGTGTTCCTTGGAGCGGAGTTCGCCAATTTCGACGATGCGGAAGCGGTCGGCGTGTCGGGCTCGAAATCGATGGCGGTGGGCGCAGGCCAGCTGAGCCAGTCCATGGAGACCCTGGCCCGCAAATCCCGCGACTATGGCAAGAGCGATGATGCGGAGATCATCTTCAACGAGGCCGACCGCGCCGAAGCCGGCGAAGAAGACGTGAAACAACGCAAGGGCCAGTAGCGGCAGCTTTGCCTGCCGAAGGACGCCTCGCGATGTGAGTAGTGTCGTGTTGCGTACCGCGTAGAGTGTGAAGGCCCGGCCCCATTGGCCGGGTCTTTTTCATCGTGCCTGCGACTGCGAGGCGATGATCGAAAAGTAGCCCGGCAGGAGCGCTTCGAGCGCGCGGGCGGCCTTGGGTGTCAGGCTGAGCCGCCGCGCGCGTTTGTCGTCGGCGTCGGGGCGCTCCTGCAACAAGCCGTCCCCGACCAGCGCCCGCACTGTTCGCGAGATGACAGGCCGGGACACGTCGAGCCGGGCCGCGACCTCGGAGAAGGATAGCCAGTCCCGGTCCGGTTCACGGTCGATGACGATCAGGGTCAGAAAGCGCAGTTGCGACAGGCCATGGCCGGCAAAGTAAGCGTCGAGCTCACGGATAAGGGCGCTCGCCCGGCGCATAAGAACCAGCGCGTCCTTGATCGCCTGCCCCTGCCCGGGCGCATGGCGGTCGGCATAGCCCTCGATCATATCGCGTGTCGGTAGCTCGGCGAGGAAGAACATGACCGCTCAGGTTGCCCACATCTTGTGAATTTCGGGCGCTTCGGCGAGCCAGTCCTGATACTGCTCGAAAACGCGCATTGTGTAGGCTTGAGCGTAATGGGCTTCGAGCGCGGCCGGGTCTGTCCATTCCTCGACCAGAAACAGGTGCCCGGCTTCCTCGTTTTCAAACAGGTTGAATGACCGGCACCCCTCCTCCACACGCGTCTCGGCGAGGATGCCGCGAATGGCGGCGCGGGCATCACGGAAGTGTTCGGGCTTCGGCGTGATCTTAGCGAAAACATGGAGTGGGAGCATGACGAGCCTCATTAGTTATCATGATAACTAAATGATTGAAGTTGGCGAGGCAATAGGTTGTGGCCCGCTCGCATGCAGTAGGTTTTCTAAGAAGCCTTCGGGGCGTCGAAGGGCTCCGGAGGCTCGCCGGTGCCTTGAGCGGCCACAGCGCCGCTGCGGGCGCTTTCAAGCGCCTGCGCAAACTCGTCCGGCTTTGCCATTGAGGGATAGTCGATATGCAACTCCCCTTTGCCGCTGACCATGACGCGGCCATAGCCGAGGATCCGGCCGAGCAGGCTTTCCTTCATCTTGATGCTTTCGACCGCTTCAAGGGTCAGGCTGTCGACATCCACAGACAGCCAGCCGCGTTTCAGGACCACGCGCTGATTGGTGACGACCATTTCCGTTGTCAGACGGATCAGCATCATCCGCGCGAAGATGTAGATCCCGACGAGGAAAATACCGAGCAGGAGCAGCGCAAGCCAAGCCTGCGCATAGCCCAGCCAGTGAAACCGGCCGCGATGGATGATGTGCTCGCCCCCACCGAGGCGCTTCTCTAAATAGGCCATCGCTCAGCTATACGCTGCGCCGCCACACGCGCGCCACAGAAAAACCCGGCACGAAGCCGGGCTTCCCTTTTATCGGTGATAATCGGGCCGATCATGCGGCGATCGACTGATCCTGTTCGTCGTGGCGACCTTCGCAGATTTCTTCGACAATCTTGTCGTTGAAAGCTTCGAGATCGTCCGGATTGCGCGAGGTCACGAGGCCCTGGTCAACGATGACCGCCTCGTCGGACACGATTGCGCCAGCGTTTTCAAGGTCCTTCTGGATGGCGCTGTATCCGGTCATCCTGCGGCCTTTTACGAGGTCTGCTGATATGAGGACCTGCGGGCCATGGCAGATCGAAAAGACAGGCTTCTTCTGAGCGAAGAAGTCACGCACGAACCCAAGCGCGGTGTCGCTGGTGCGCAGGGCGTCCGGGTTGAACAGTCCGCCGGGGATCAGCAGTGCGTCATAGTCGGATGCCTTGGCCTCGGCGAGATCGACATCAACGTCGAACCAGTCGCCCAGTTCGCGGTGCTTGTTGCCCTGTATACGGTCGGAGGTCGGCGAGACGATGAAGGTCTGGCCGCCGGCATTTTCAATGGCTTCTTTCGGGGAGCTGAGCTCAACCTGTTCAAAGCCTGATGTTGCGAGGATTGCGAGTTTCTTGTCTTGCGCCCTAAGGGCCATATTGGAAATCTCCTTCTGTGGTCGTTTGGTTCAAATGTCTGAGCGTTGGTCGCTCAGTGTATTAACGGGCGAGACGACAGACCGTTCCGAGATCGTCCGCCTCGCTCCTAAGCATCAGACAATGTAGTCCGCCCCGTCGATCTTGTCCGGCGCACTGCGCCACGCGAAATAGGAATAGACGATACAGATCAGCGCGACTGCCATCATGGCGAACGAGAATGGCAGGATCGCCCAGAGGCCATCAAGAAACAGCGCAGCGAACAGGCCGAACAACCCGGCAAGAACGAAGAGCAACCCGGCGAGCCTGTGCGTTCTCTCCCACGCAATGGCGCTGGTCAGCGTCCATGGTGTGCGCACGCCGAGGAAAAAGCTCTGGCGTGTTTTCGGCAGGTAGTTGCCAAGAACAATGATCATCAGAGCGGCCCCGGACAGGACAATTCTCGGGAAGGTGTCGCCCGATGGCCCCGCCTGCCCCCCGACCATCATGAGCGCGAGGCCGACCGCGCAAAACGTCATCAGCACCACCGCGCCGATCCAACCGGCAAGGTAGGCCTTCGCGCTGTGACGCAGGCCGGCCTGAAACGGATCGAGCATGGGGGCGACGGCCAGCATAGCCGCGAGGAGCACCGTAACTGCGGGCATAAGAAAGAGGATCGCAGTCGCCTCTTCGCGGGAGGAGAGCCGGTCCGGCTCCCCGTTAAAGCCCCAATGGGTTGGGATGCCATCCGCAGGCAGTTGCGGCATCGCCCAGAATGCCGCGGCGAGCATCACCAGCAATCCGGCGGCGGTCCATATCAGTCCGGTCTTGATCATTCTGCGGCCTCCTTAAGGTCGTCATCTCCGTTGTCGGTGTTCATCAGCCCCATCAGGGCGGCCGCCGCCTCTTCCAGCACGCTGGCATTGGCGCGGTAGAGAATGGAGGTCCCATCCCGCTCGGCTGTGATGAGGTCAGCCTCTTTCAGCACGCTCAGATGGCGGCTGATCGTCGGCCATGCGCTGTCAAAAGCCTCTGCCAGCTCACCAGATGTCTTCGGGCCACTCTTGAGGAGCGCCATGATCTGCCGGCGGGCCGGATGGGCCAGAGCTTTGAACACGCTATTTTGCACAATCGCTAATTAGCAATACTGCTAATATAAGTCAACGCGTTTGCAAGACGCTGTTTCGAGCGCTGTGTTCTATGGGTTTTTGGAAGGCTTAGCGCCCGGCGCGCCGTGCCCGACGGTCCAGATGCTTGGCGATGATGGCGTAATTCTTGGCATGAGCATGGAAGGCGAAGTCGAAAATGTCACCGATCAGCGGAATCGCGCCGATGATCATGTCGACACCGATATTCCAGATCATTTTCAGCCGCGCCCCCAAGGGCAGCTTCAGCCGGTGCGCCGTCGCCAGTGCATAAAGGCCCAGCCCGCCCGTGATCGTATCGCCAACGACAGGGATCAGGCCGAGAACGCCGTCCAGACCGATCCGCATGCCAAGGCCGGGCACCCTGAACTGGGTGTCGAGCAGGTCAGCAATCTTGCGAAACGTCTCTGCTTCTTCGGGGCCCGGCGTGTGGGCGGCGCGATCTTCCTCGTCTGTCATGATCGGGTCTCTCTGCCTCGGATACGCAACGCGCTCGCGCCTCGACTGTTCCGCTGAACGCTAAACGTAGCCAAGCCTCGCGGCCCCGTGTATGTGCGCCGCAGCAATTACGGGAATTCCGCCATGGCCGAAACGCAGCCCATGCGCAACATCGCGATCATCGCCCACGTCGACCACGGCAAGACAACGCTGGTCGACAAGCTGCTGGCGCAATCCGGCACGTTCCGCGACAATGAACAGGTGGCCGACCGGGCCATGGACTCCAATGATCTGGAGCGCGAGCGCGGCATTACCATCCTCGCCAAGACAACCTCGGTCGACTGGAATGGCGTGCGCATCAATATCGTGGACACGCCCGGCCATGCCGACTTTGGCGGCGAAGTCGAGCGGATCCTCCATATGGTGGACGGCGCGATCGTTCTGGTGGACGCCGCTGAAGGCCCGATGCCGCAGACCAAGTTCGTCGTCGGCAAGGCGCTGAAAGTGGGCCTGCGCCCCATCGTGGCCGTCAACAAGATCGACAAGCCCGAAAGCCGGCCGGATGCGGTGATCGATGAAGTGTTCGACCTGTTCGCCAATCTCGGCGCGACGGATGAGCAGCTCGATTTCCCGATCCTGTACGGTTCGGCGAAGAATGGCTGGATGGCGACCGATTATGACGCGCCAACCACGGACATGGACGCACTGTTCCAGATGGTCGTCGACCATGTGCCCGAGCCCAAGACCGAAGAGGGCTCTTTCCGCCTTCTGGCGACGACGATTTCCGCCGATCCCTTCCTTGGCCGCATCCTGACCGGGCGCGTCGCCTCAGGCTCGGTGAAACCGAACCAGACGATCAAGGCACTGGCGCGCGATGGCTCGCTGGTCGAGCAGGGCCGGGTCTCCAAGGTTCTGGCATTCCGCGGCCTTGAGCGCGTGCCGATCGATGAAGCGGTGGCAGGCGATATCGTGTCGCTTGCGGGCCTGACCAAGGCAAACGTTGCCGACACGCTGTGCGCGCCGGATGTCTCCGAACCCATCGAAGCGCAGCCCATCGATCCGCCGACCATCTCGATGACCTTCCGGGTGAACGACTCCCCGCTGGCCGGGACCGAAGGCAAGCTCGTGACGAGCCGCGTGATCTGGGATCGCCTCGTGAAAGAGGCCGAGGGCAATGTGGCGCTGAAGGTCGAGCGCTCGGCCGAAGCCGAGGCGTTTGTTGTTTCCGGCCGGGGCGAGCTGCAACTGGCCGTGCTGATCGAGACGATGCGTCGGGAAGGCTTCGAGCTTGGCGTGTCGCGCCCGCAGGTCGTCTACCAGACCGGTGAGAACGGCGAACGGCTCGAACCCATCGAGGAAGTTGTCATCGATGTGGATGACGAGCATTCCGGTGCGGTCGTGCAGAAGCTGTCAGAGCGCAAGGCCGACATGCTGG
>JBCBTR010000069.1:0-10596 GCA_039818545.1 Pseudomonadota bacterium | reverse complement strand
CAAGATCAGCTATGCCACACCGCGCCTGCTTGGTGCGCGTGCGGGTGTTTCGTTCACCCCGGAGGCGAATGCGCAGGGACTCGATTTGCGGACGCGCCAGCCCGCCAACTGCGCGAACCGGATCCCAGTCGAGTCCCTGCGCATTCGCCTCCGGGGTGAACGAAACACCCGCACGCGCACCAAGCAGGCGCGGTGTGGCATAGCTGATCTTGGCCGCAGGCCCAGTGAGATCTGCGCGCAACCGGACAAAAGACTGCCCACTCGGATCCAGCAGCGCATCGGCTGTGCGGGCGTGGGTGAAGACGTCACGCGGGCCTTCATAGAAGCGGGAGGCGATGCCGACATCGCGGCCCGCGGTGACTTCCCCGTAGCCCCCGTCGATGTAGGCGTAGGCCCCTTCTATCGAGCCTCGCGGACCGGAATCCTCACCGTCGCATCCTATCGCTGCGCCGGAGAAGACACCGACCGCTGGCCCGCCAGCCTCACTAAGGCAACCCGCCCCCCCAGCACGGGCCGGGTGATCGCGCTGGCCGCGCCAGGTCACACGCACGCCAATCTCGGCCCCATTGTCGAGCACAAGCTCAAGCCCGCCCTTCATGCCCAGTTCGAAGAGCACGGGCTCGCGGTCGACCCCATCTGCGTCGCCGACACTGATGACTGTGACCGCCTCGCCGCCGACCTCATAAGTCCACGGACCTACCTCGCCCTCAAGCTCCGCGAAGGCGGTTGGCGAGGCCGCAAAAACGGCAACTGCCCCGATCAATACCAGGCGCATGGGAAGACCTCTTCGGAGATGTCCGCATATACGGACTGGCGGGACCTAGCTCGAATGTTATAGAAACGCGTTTCCCGGCCTCTTGCTATCAGGAATTCAGCGACATGGTTCTTCGTACTCTTCTTTCCGGTGCCGCCGCGGCGATCATGCTCGCCGGGTGTCAGTCCTCAGACGGACCCATTGAGCGCCGCGTGGTGCAGGAAGTCAGCGGCGGGGTGAACCCTTACCTCTGGCGCGCTTCGCTCGATACGCTGGATTCACTGCCCATCACCAGCGCAGACCCGCTTGGCGGACTGATTCTTTATGACTGGCACA
Source organism: Pseudomonadota bacterium (assembly GCA_039818545.1). GTDB lineage: Bacteria > Pseudomonadota > Alphaproteobacteria > Caulobacterales > Hyphomonadaceae > JANQQC01. The sequence continues at coordinate 9,506 of JBCBTR010000069.1, read as the reverse complement.
GTTTCGAGGAAACACCCGACGAGCGCATCAAGGCGACGGTCTATATTCTGGATACGCGCCTGCGCGCCGATGGGGTGAAAGTCTCCGTGTTCCGGCAGGAGCGTCAGGAAGATGAGTGGGTCGATGCGGGTGTGTCGGTCGATACCGGCATCCAGCTGGAAAATCGCATTCTTGAGCGGGCCCGCGCACTGAAAGTCGCCGAGCTCAGCTAGCCGATCCGAGATTTCGAGGAGGACCACCCCAGTGTCCGACCGCTATGATCCTCTCGCCGCGGAGCCGGAATGGCGCGCGGCCTGGGACGACGCCGACCTGTTTAGAGCTATCCCGCCAGAAAAGGCCGGCGATGCGCCGAAAGCCTATGTGCTGGAGATGTTTCTCTACCCCTCGGGCCGGATGCATGTCGGTCATGTGCGCAACTATTCCATCGGAGACGTGGTCGCCCGCCACAAGAAGGCCAAAGGCTTCAACGTCCTGCATCCTGTTGGCTGGGATGCGTTCGGGATGCCGGCCGAGAACGCTGCCATGGAGCGCGGTGTCCATCCCGGGACATGGACCTACAAGAACATCGACGCGATGCGCACACAGTTCAAAACGCTCGGCTGTTCGCTCGACTGGAGCCGGGAATTCGCAACCTGCGACCCTGAGTATTACGGTGAACAACAGGCGATTTTCCTGAAGCTCTGGGAGAAGGGGCTGGTCTATCGCAAGGCCTCCAAAGTGAACTGGGACCCGGTCGACCAGACGGTTCTTGCCAATGAACAGGTGATTGACGGGTGCGGCTGGCGGTCCGGCGCGCCGGTCGAGCAGCGCGAACTGACGCAATGGTTCTTCAAGATCACCGAATATGCCGACGATCTGCTGCAATCGCTCAAGACGCTGGACCGGTGGCCGGACAAGGTCCGGACCATGCAGACAAACTGGATTGGCCGCTCCGAGGGCCTTCAGATGCACTTTCCGTTCGCAGGGGATGCACCGGCGGGCTTCGAGGATGGCGTGGAAATCTTCACGACCCGCCCCGACACGCTGTTTGGCGCGAGTTTCGTCGCCCTGTCGCCTGACCACCCCCTGACGGTACAACTGGCAGAGGGCTCCTCCGAAATCAGCAACTTCCGCGCAGAATGCGCCAAGATTGGCGTATCGGAAGAAGCAATCGAGACCGCAGAAAAGATCGGGCTCGACACGGGCTTGCGGGTTCAGCACCCGTTCAAGAGCGGAGAGACGCTGCCGGTCTGGATCGCGAACTTTGTTCTGATGGGGTACGGAACGGGCGCGATCTTCGCATGCCCGGCCGGGGACCAGCGCGATCTGGATTTCGCTCGAAAATACGATCTTCCAGTGGTTCCAGTGGTCCTTCCCGATGGCGAAGACGCATCTGAGTTTGAAATTGATACTCAGGCATATATTGGACCCGGAACGATCTTCAATTCAGGTTTTCTGGATGGACTCAGCACGGTTGAGGCCATCGACTCCGCGACGGACGAGATCCAGGACATGGGTCTCGGAGAACGCACGGTAAACTACCGGCTGCGCGACTGGGGCGTGTCTCGTCAGCGCTATTGGGGCTGTCCGATCCCGGCGATTCATTGCAGCACCTGCGGCGTCGTGCCGGCGCGAGAAGCGGACCTGCCAATCCGGCTGCCCGATGATGTGAGCTTCGATCAGCCGGGCAACCCGCTTGAGCGCCATGCGGAGTGGAAAAAGACGACCTGCCCAAACTGCGGCGGCGAGGCTGAACGGGAAACCGACACGCTCGACACTTTCGTTTGCAGCTCCTGGTATTATGCCCGGTTCGCAAGCCCTGACGATATGGCCGAGCGCGCTTACTGGATGCCGGTCGATCAATATGTCGGCGGCATCGAACATGCTGTGCTTCATCTGCTTTATGCCCGGTTCGTCGCAAGGGCGATGCGGGACGTCGGCCTTTTGGATGTGCCGAGCGGCGAACCCTTCACCGGCCTGTTCACGCAAGGCATGGTGACGCACGAGACGTACAAGTCCGGCGATGATCGCTGGCTGGAACCCGGCGAAGTCGAGCGACGGGACGGCGAGTGGATCGAGATCGCCTCGGGCGCACCCGTGACCGCTGGCGCGATTGAAAAGATGTCGAAGTCGAAGAAGAACACCGTCGATCCGGAAGTGATCGTTTCGACATATGGCGCAGATGCCGCGCGGTGGTTCGTCTTGTCAGACTCCCCGCCTGAGCGTGACGTTGAGTGGACGCAGGCCGGCGTTGATGGCGCCGCCCGGTTCCAGCAACGCGTCTGGAGCCTGTTTGCCGCCCTGCCCGAACCGGCCGGAGAAGACGACGAGACCGCCGCAGCCGACGTTCGCAAGACGGCGCACAAGTCCACCGATGCGATCGACCGGGCCATTGCAGAGTTTCGATTCAACTCTGCCGTGGCCACGCTGTATGAGTGGGTTAACGCGCTGAAAAAGGCCCAATCTGCGGGTAAACAGACGGTTAACGCACAGATTGCAGCGCTCTCCATGCTGGCCCGCTGCCTGACGCCGTTCATGCCGCATCTGGCAGAAACCTGCTGGAAGCAGCTCGGCGAGTCCGGCTTTGTATCTGCCGCGCCCTGGCCTGTCGTGGACAGCTCATTGCTGGTCGATGATGCCGTGACGATGCCGATTCAGGTCAACGGGAAACGACGCGGTGAAATCAATGTCGCCAAGGATGCCGACAAGGATCAGGTTGAGGCGCTCGCCATGGCCGATGCCGGCGTTCAGGCCTTCCTCGCCGACAAGACGATCAAGAAAGTGATTGTCGTTCCCGGACGCATCGTGAATATCGTTATCTGATGAAACAGCTTCTCGTCATCGCCGCATTCAGCGCTCTTGGCCTTGTCAGCGCCTGCGGGTTTCGCCCGGTCTATGCGACCCCTTCCGGCGGCGCGATTGCGGTCGACACGATCCCCGGACGATCCGGCCATGCGCTTCGCAAGGCCCTGCTGCGAGACCTCGCCGCTGGCCTGCCGGGCGTGATGGAAGGCGCAACGCTGAACGTTCGTTTGAACGAGCAGCTGGCCCAGCTGGCCTTCACCTCAGACGGTGCAGCGGCCCGGTCGAGCCTACGCGCACGTGCAACCTATGTGCTCAGCTATGACGGCACGGCCGTCTCCGGTGCCACCAACACCGAAGCCACTTTCAATGTTCCCGGCGCGGCCTATGGCGATATTTCTGCGCAGCTGGCCGCGTCCGATCGCGCCATGGAAAACCTGTCGCAGAACATTGTCGACAATCTCCGCATGAAACTCGCTTCGACAGAATGAAGCTCGCCGGCGCGCAAGCTGAGCGGTTCGCCGGTCAGCCGGCTGGCAATGTCTGGGCCGTACTGGTCTTCGGTGAGGATGAAGGGGTCGTGTCCGATACAGGGTGCCAACTGACCGATGCCTGGAAGATCGATCCTGCTGACATTCAGACCTTCGAAGATGATGCCGTCCGCAAGGATCCTTCTGGTTTCTACGACGCGCTTGAAGCGCGCGCCCTGCTTGGCGGCGAGCGCGCGATCCGCGTCCGGACGCGCGGTGACAAGATCAGCGCGGTCCTCCTGCGCGCCATCACCGATGGCGATACAGATCCCGACCGCTTCGGTGCGCGGCTGGTGATCCTGGCGGATGGCCTGGCCAAGCGGTCCAAGCTTCGCACCGCAATTGAAGTCGCGAAGAACGCGGCCGCGCTGCACGTCTTCAGTGATGAGACCGGCGATGTCGAAAGTCTCGTAAAGTCGGAGCTGGCGCGCGACAATCTCGAGATCGACCCTGCGGCCCTCGCCCTGATGTCGCGAAGCCTTCCCGGCCATCGGACCCTCGCCCGTCGGGAGATCGAGAAAGTTGCGCTCTACGGGCGCGGGCTGGCACGGCCGATCAGCGTGGATGATATCCGCCAGCTGACCGCCGGTGACGTGGAACAGGCGTTGAATGATCTGGTTGGCGCAGCCCTCGCCGGACAGCTTGATGCGGCCATGACCGAATTCGACAAGCTGAGCGCAACGGGCACATCTCCGATTTCTGTGATCCGTGCGATGCAGAGAGAGCTCGTGCGGATGCAGGATGCTCACGCCCTGTCGCGCAGTGGCGGCGAGGTCGGCATGAAATTGCGCCCCCCGGTCTGGAAATCGGAATGGCCAGCCTTTCAAAACCGCCTGCGGAAGTGGCCGATGAAACGGCTGACGGCTGCGCTCTCCAGAATGTATGACACCGAAGAGCTCGCGAAATCAGCGGGGCCCGCAGCCCCTGCTGCGCTGCGATCGCTTATCCGAAATCTGGCTGTCGCGGCACGTTAAACGCCTGGTCAGCGCTTGGCGGTCAGTCGCCGACAAACATCATCGAGCTGTTCAAGATCGCGATACTTGATGCGGATGTCACCGCCGCCGGGCTTGTGCCGGATCTCAACATCAAGACCAAGCGTCCGCGAAAGGTCAGCCTCGAGCGCGGCGGTGTCGACGTCCTTTTCGTCAGGCTTGCCGGGCTTGCCTTGAGTCGACTCAGATGGCTCATCGCCATCCTTGAGGCGTTTGACCAGGGCTTCCGCCTCTCGCACACTCAGCTTCTTCGCGAGAACCTGCATCGCCGCTTCGACCGGGTCCGGCGCTGAAAGCAACGCTCGGGCATGCCCGGCGGACAGCCGTCCCTCGCGAACATCCGTCCGCACGCTTTCCGGCAGATTCAGGAGCCGCAATGTATTGGCGATATGGGCGCGGCTCTTGCCGACGCTGTCTGCCAGCGCATCCTGCGTCCGCCCGAAGCGCTTCATCAGCGCGCCATAGGCTTCAGCCTCTTCGATGGCATTTAGATCGGCACGTTGAACATTCTCGATGATGCCGATTTCCAGAAGCTCGAGCTCATCGAGATCCCGGATCACCGCCGGGATAGATGTGAGACCCGCCCGCTTGGCCGCGCGCCAGCGGCGTTCACCGGCCACAATCTGATAGCCGCCGGAGCGCTTTGGATCGGGGCGCACCAGGATCGCCTGAAGCACGCCCTTGCGTTTCAGAGATCCCGCAAGTTCTTCAAGCGCGCCTTCATCAAAGTCCCGCCGCGGCTGGGCCGGGTTGCGACTGATGAGTGAGATGTCGATTTCGTTGGGTCCGGGCGGCGGCGGCACCGGGTCCTTGGTGTCGGCCTTTGGTGGTTTGGCTGGTTTCGCTGGCTTGGCCGGCGTTGCGCCTTCAATCTCGCCGATGAGAGATGAAAGACCCCGGCCCAGTCTGGAGGGTTTGATCTTGCCTTCTTTCGCCATGGATCAAGCCGCCTTCAGGGCACGTTCGCGCTGCAGAACTTCCGATGCGAGACGGATATACGCCTCGCTGCCCGGACAGCGATAATCATACAGCAAGGCGGGCTTGCCGTGCGATGGCGCTTCGGACAGTCGGACGTTACGTGGAATGATCGTCTTGTAGACCTTCTCACCCATATGCTGGCGCACCTGCTGCGCGACCTCCTCCGACAAGCGATTGCGCGTGTCATACATGGTCAGAACGACGCCTTGAATCTCGAGGCTCGGATTGAGGCCAGACCGGACGACCTCAATCGTGCGGAGCAACTGGGTCAGACCTTCCAGCGCCAGGAACTCACACTGCAACGGCACGAGAAGCGCATGCGCGGCGGCCATGGCATTCATGGTCAAAGATGACAGCGATGGCGGGCAGTCGATGAGAATGTAGTCATACCCATCCTCATCCGCTGCCGTCTTGCGCTCCGCGAAGTCGCGAACCGCATCTCGCAAACGGTAAGACCTCTTCGGATCTGTAGCGAGTTCCGTCTCGACGCCTGAAAGGCTTTCGTCGCCAGCGACAATATCCAAACGTGGAACAATCGTCTCAAGGATGGCCTCTTCCAGTGGCACCTTGTGAACCACGACGTCATAGGACGTCATCTCGCGGTCCTCATAGTCGATGCCGAGCGCTGTGGATGCGTTTCCCTGCGCATCAAAATCGATCAGCAGGACCTTGCGGCCGACGGCGGCGAGCGCCGTTCCCAGATTGATCGATGTCGTGGTCTTGCCGACACCGCCCTTTTGGTTGGTCACGGCGAGGATTCGAGTTTCAGCCGGCACGGCGGACCTCCCAGAGTTTCAGAATAACACCTGCGCCCCCACTTTTACTCGCAGTCGCGTCGTACGAGAATTCCCATGTTTCGCGGGCTGCAGTCAATTCCTCAGACCACCGCGCACCCTTATGAAAGTACCCGACCGCGCCTGTCATCAGCCACGGCGCGGCATAGTCGAGAAGCTTTGGCAGTGGCGCGAAAGCCCGCGCCGTTACAGCATCTGCGGCAATATCCGGCGCGCTTTCCACACGGCCCTGATGGACCGAAGCAGGCAAACCCGCCTCGGAAATCGCCGCTCTCAGAAAGGCACATTTTTTTCCGATGCTCTCAATCAGTGTCACATGACCCGGCGGTTCAGCACTCGCCGCCAGGACAAGCCCGGGAAATCCGGCTCCCGCGCCGAGGTCGACAATGCGGGCCTCGGCCGGAATCAGATCGCGAAGTTGTTGCGAGTCCCAGATATGGCGTGACCAGAGTGAGTCCCACTCGCGCGGACCGATAAGGTTCGATCGCGATCGCCACAGGTCGAGCGTCTCAACCACCGAGTCGAGCGCCGCGAGTGTTTCACGTGAAACAATGGATCGGCGTTCGAAGTCTTCTCGGTCATACGCGCTCACGAGGCGCGCGCCTTTGTGGGTGCAGTGGATCCATGCTTTTTCACGTGACCGAGTAGCGCTGTGAGTGCACCTGGCGTGACGCCTTCAATTCGCGAGGCCTGACCGATGGTTCCGGGTCGGATCGTCTCAAGCTTCTGCCGGACCTCATTGGAAAGACCTCCAACGCCAGAGTAGTCCAGGTCTGACGGAAGCTGGAGCGCCTCATCCTTTCGGAGCGCCGCAACGTCTGCGGCCTGCCGCTCGAGATACCCGGCATACTGCGCTTCGATTTCCATCTGGGCCTGAACGGATGATTCGATCTCCGTAAGCCTCGGCCAGACCCCGGTGAGATCGGCAAAGGAAATCGATGGGTAAGCGAGATACTCCCAGGCGGTCCGGACCCGGCCATCCTGATTGACCGCCCATCCGGCATCGCGGGCGGCATTTGGCGCGAGCTTCAACTCTGCGAGCATCACGCGCGCCGCTTCAAGTTTGGAATGTTTCACGTGAAACACTTCGGCGCGCTTCGGACCGACAAGTCCGAGCTCAATGCCTTTGAGTGTGAGCCGCTGGTCGGCATTGTCCGAACGCAGCGCCAGTCGGTACTCGGCGCGGGATGTAAACATCCGGTATGGCTCAGTCACGCCGCGTGTGGTGAGATCATCGATGAGAACCCCAATGTAAGCCTCGGCGCGATCGAAGACGGCGAGGTCATGCCCACTGGCTTTGCGCGAAGCATTCAGTCCGGCGACAAGTCCTTGCGCGCCGGCCTCTTCATACCCGGTCGTTCCGTTGATCTGACCGGCGAGGAACAGTCCGTCCAGTGCTTTGAGCTCGAGTGCAGCGGTCAGAGCGCGCGGGTCCACATAGTCATACTCGATGGCATAACCATGCTGGATGATGCGGGCGGTCTCCAGCCCGGGGATTGTTTTCAGAAAGGCGTTCTGAACATCGGCGGGAAGCGATGTGGAGATACCGTTCGGGTAAACCGTGTCATCCTCCAATCCTTCCGGCTCCAGGAAGATCTGGTGCCGGTCCCGGTCTGCAAACCGATGGACCTTGTCTTCAATGGACGGACAATAACGCGGCCCGCGTCCGGCAATCGCGCCGGAATACACCGCTGACTGTTCGATGTTCTCTGCGATCACGGCGTGCGTTTCCGGTGTGCTCCACGTGACGCCGCAGGCGATCTGCGGCACGCGGATCTTGTCCGTCATGAAGGAGAAGGGTGTCGGCACATCATCGGCCGGCTGGCTTTCAAGGCTGTCCCAGTCGATTGTCTTGCCATCGAGACGCGCCGGCGTTCCGGTCTTCAGGCGGCCCATAGGCAAGTCGAGCGCGTAGAGACGGTCGGACAATCCAATGGCCGGCTTCTCGCCCATGCGCCCGGCGGGGATCCGTTTGTCACCGATATGGATCATGCCTTTCAGGAAGGTGCCGGTTGTGATGACAACTGCAGCCGCGTGATATGTCTCGCCGTTGGCACAGACGACGCCAGCGACGCGATGATCGTCCATAAGAAGATCTTCCACGCCATCCTCGATCACAGTGAGGTTCTCATGGTTCAGGATCTCGGCCTGCATGGCCTCGCGATAAAGAGCGCGGTCGATTTGGGCGCGCGGTCCCCAGACGGCCGGCCCCTTGGACTTGTTCAGGACCCGAAACTGGATGCCGGACTGATCCGCAACACGACCCATCAATCCGTCGAGCGCATCGATCTCGCGAACAAGGTGGCCTTTGCCCAGGCCGCCAATGGCCGGGTTACAGGACATCTCGCCAATGGTCGCGATCTTGTGCGTGACGAGCGCTGTGCGCGCGCCGGTCCGCGCAGACGCAGATGCGGCTTCGCATCCGGCATGTCCGCCGCCAACCACAATCACTTCAAACCGGTTTGCCGTCATGGCTTCACTCCAATCCTGAGCCGGCTTCTAGCGCAAGCTCACTCCGGAGATAAGGCTCATTTTCCGATGCAGAACTGAGAAAAGACAGCGCCGAGCACATCTTCGACGCTGACCGTGCCGAGAAGGGCATCGAGCGCGCGCGTCGCCATCCGGACATCTTCGGCGACAAGTTCAGCTCCCAGTCCGGACTCAAGACCGGCAAGGGCAGCTTTCAGGCTCTCAAGACCGGATGCCAGACCGGCGCGATGCCGCTGCCGTGTGATCAGTGCAGGTTCGTTGCACGTGACTTTTTCAGAGACCCAGTCTGCGATTGTCTGGTCGAGTTGATCGAGCCCTGCGCCGGTTATGGCCGATATCGATACGGCTCCGTCGGGGAGGGCCTTATCGCTCGCGAGGTCCGCCTTGTTGAAGACGATGATGTCCTCGCCGCGAACATCGCCTTCCGGAGGCTCGGGTGACGCCCCATCCACAATGTGGAGCCGCAGATCAGCGTCCCCGGCCGCCGCCTTCGCCCGGCGAACGCCCTCTGCCTCGACCACATCATCGGTATCCCGAAGGCCAGCCGTATCAAGGAACCAGACCACCGCTCCGGCAATCACGCGGCGCACTTCCACAACATCACGCGTCGTACCCGGAATGTCCGTGACGATGGCTGCCGGGCGACCCGCAAGATGGTTGAGAAGGGACGATTTGCCGACATTCGGCGGACCCACGATCGCAACGCGGAACCCATCCCGGATGCGCTCACCGACATGATCGTCGGCCAGCGCTGTTTCAATCTCATTGCTCAGTATACGGATAGTTTTATGTACAGGCCCCTCTGTATTGTCCGGCGCGTCATCCTCATCCGGAAAATCGATGGCCGCTTCCAGCAATGCGAGCACCTGAAGCAGGGACGCACGCCAGCCGGCATAGGTTTCGGACAAAGCGCCGCCGAGCTGCCGAAGCGCCTGATCTTT